>JANODX010000041.1:0-5981 GCA_031412915.1 Vicinamibacteria bacterium
GCCGCCGGTGGCGCCGAAGTAGTACTCGTGGGGCCGGGCCACGCTGCCTTCGGCGGCGATCGAGCGTCCGCCGCGAAGCGGACCGAGGCTGCGCCAGCGCAAAACTCCGAAGGGGCCGGCCTGGGCTCCGGGCGGAGTGGGTGTCGGGGCTTGAGCGGTCAGTACGCCGGGAGTGAGGACCAGGGCGGCCACGAGGCCCGTGAGCAGTGCGCGAGATGTCTTTGAGGTGCGATGCATGTGAATGGCTCCTTACGCGAAGATGAGTTTCGGAATCGTCCTATCGGCTCATTCTATCGAGGCCTCGGCAGCGCGCAGCCACCGTCGCGCCCGGACCGCGCTTCGGGCCGTCCCCGTGCTTGTCAAAGGGGGTCCCTGAGCTTGTCGAAGGGGGTCCCTGAGCTTGTCGAAGGGCTATCCTCAGAAATTCCATGAAAATCCTGGCCATCGAAAGCTCGTGCGACGAGACCGCGGCGGCGGTGGTCGAGGATGGCCGCCGCATCCTCTCGAACGTGGTCTCGACGCAGTTTGAGATCCACGCCCAATGGGGCGGGGTGGTGCCCGAACTCGCTTCAAGGCGGCATCTCGAAGCCGTTGGCCCGGTGGTCGAGGAAGCTCTCATGACCGCAAACACCGATGTGAACTCGCTCGACGCCATCGCGGTGACCTACGGGCCGGGCCTGGTGGGCTCCCTTCTCGTGGGTCTCGAGTACGCGAAGGCGCTCGCGTGGGCGCACCACAAGCCGCTGATCCCGGTCCACCACATCGCCGGCCACATTCATGCCCCGTTCCTGGCCTTCGACGACATTCCCCTGCCCACCATCGCTCTCGTGGTCTCCGGCGGTCACACCAGCCTGTTCCTCATGAAGGAGTTGGGCGTCTACCAGCTTCTTTCCCGCACGCGCGACGACGCCGCGGGTGAGGCCTATGACAAGGTCGCGAAGCTCCTCGGTCTCGGCTACCCCGGAGGTCCCATCGTCGACAAGCTGGCCGCGACCGGTCGCGACGACGCGGTGTTCTTCAAGATGGCCAAGATGAGCGACGGCAAACCGGATTTCTCTTTCTCGGGCCTCAAGACCGCGGTGCTCCACCACGTCAGAAAACACAACCTGCCTCCCTGCGTCTCGCCCGACGCGATCTCGGACGAAGTGCGCGATTTGCTCGCTTCCTTCCAGCGCGCGGTGGTCACGGCCCTTCTCCATCGCCTCAAGGACGCGGTGGAGCGGCACCGCCCCCTGAGTGTGATCCTCACCGGAGGCGTCGCGGCGAACTCAAGGCTGCGTCGAGACGCTCAGACCCTGATGTCTTCAATGGCTATTCCTCTGTTCGTGCCCCCGGTGAATCTCACCACCGACAACGCCGCCATGATCGGCGCGGCGGGAGAGGTCTCCTTCCGCCTTGGAGTGGTCGCCGGCTCCAACCTGGAGGCGGCGCCTTTCGCCGCCATCGGTGTGTGACCCGAGCGGGCCTTCGCGCGGCCGCCCGTCAGATCCTCCGGGCGGGGCTCACCGCCGTCGAACCGGGCCATCTGATCCGCACGCAACTGCGTGTCCTTGGATCGGACCTGCGCGTGGGCGGAGCCTGGATCAAGCATAAGAGCCGGGTATTCGTGGTCTCGGCGGGCAAGGCCGCAGTCCCTATGGCGCGCGCGGCCCTTGAGGTTCTGGGAAGGCGGATGACCTCGGCGATTGTGATCGCACCCGAGAAGGCGCCTCGCTGGCCCCGGACCGTGAGCTTCGTTTCCGGACACCCCATCCCCGACGCCGCGGGGCTCCGCGCGGGTCAACGCGTCATTGAACTACTTTCGCAGGCGGAGCGAAACGACCTGGTTCTCTTGCTCCTCTCGGGCGGAGCCTCCGCGCTGATGCCGGCCCCGATCGAAGGCGTCTCGTTGCGAGAGAAGCAGCGGATGACCCGACTCTTGCTGCGGCGCGGCGCGGCCATCGGCGAGATCAACGCCGTGCGATCGCGGTTGTCGCGACTCAAGGGGGGCGGCTTCGCACGCCTGGCCGCCCCGGCCCGCGTGGTCACCCTGGCGCTTTCGGATGTCCCGGGTGACGACAAACGGGTCATCGGTTCCGGCCCCGCCGTGGAGGATCGGAGGGCGCCCGATCGGGCTCGTCAAACCCTCCGCAAGTTCTTTACGGACGGCGAGGTCCCGCTGAACGTCGCGCGCGCGATCAACCGGGCCAGGGCCAAGGCTCGCGGGCTGCGGGCAAGAACCGTGGTCGTCGGCGGGGGGCGCACCTTCGCGCGGGCGGCCGGCGAAGAGGCGCGGCGATTGGGTTTCAAAGTCCAGGTGCGCGCAGACGCACTCCAGGGCGAGGCCAGACGCTGCGGGCCGGCTTTGGTGGCCATGTTCGAGCGCAGACGGGGTCGAGAACCCCGGTGTCTGATCGCGACCGGCGAAACCGTGGTGAAGGTTCTCGGCCCGGGCACGGGCGGGCGGAATCAGGAACTGGCGCTGTCCGCCGTTCCCGCTCTGGCCCGGTTCCCGCGCCCCACCGTCCTCGCCGCCTTCGCCACGGACGGACGCGACGGGACATCCTGGGCGAGCGGGGGTCTGGTCGATGACCGAACCGCGCAGCGAGCCCTGGACCTCGGCGTCTCGGTGGAAAAAACCCTCGCTCGGAACGACTCCACCCGGGCCCTGAAACGTCTCCGTGGTCTGGTGGTCACTGGAGTCACGGGGACCAACGTGGCGGATGTCGCAGTGCTCTTGGGATAACCTTAGGGTCCTCATCCAAAATGGTCGACGACGATCTCCTGAAGCCCGAACAGGCCCAAGACGGCCGCGCCTCTCTCGAAGAGAGCGAGACCCGGTCGCGCCTTGCCGAAGCGCAACTCGAACAGGCCATGGAGGGCTACCACGCCTTGCGGGCCGAAAACGAGGCGCTCCGTGCCCAGATCGTCGAACTGCACGAGAAACGGCGGACGGCTTCGCAGGATCTGGGAGCCTCTTTGGAACGGCACAAGAAGGCAGCGGCTCGAGAACTGCAGAGTGAGCGCAAGACCATCTTCAGCCGCTACATCGAGATCCTCGACAATTTCGATCGCGCCTTCGACTCCGCGGAAGCCCGGGCGGCCAGTCACAGTCTGATGGAAGGTTTCATCCTCGTTCGCAATCAGGTCGTGCAGGTTCTGAGGGACGGCGGTTTCGAGCGGGTCCGCACGTTGGGCCTGCCTTACGACCCCAACACCAGCGAAGCGATCGAGGTCGAGGAAGTCGAGAACCCGAGCAAGGACGGTATCGTGATTCGAGAACTCGTCCGGGGCTATCGCCTGGACGAGCACGTCGTTCGTGCGGCCAGGGTGGTCGTGGGTCGATGCACCAAGCAGCCTTCGCCCGATTCCGGTGAGACCCTACGAATACCCGAGGATGAGGGCGAGGATTCCCGGACCGTAGAGGCCCCCGAGCGCGAGCAGGAGTAGGACTCTCCCGAATTCAAGGGCGCGGGCCCCCGGCTTTTCCTCCAGCAGGGCGGAAAGCACGACCAGGCTGAGGATCACGAAGAAGGCCAGCCCCACGAACGCCGTGGTGCCCAAGGCCGAGACTCGGGCGAGCGCCGAGGCGGCCACGACCAGAAGAAACACGAAGTGGAGGAACACGTAAGTGGCGAGCCCCCGCGGGACCGGGCGAAGAGCGGGCTCCTCAGACCCTCGGCTGACCTCGGGAGGCCGCACCGGGCCGCCCAGTTCCGGCGACCGCCATCCGGGAGCGGCGAGCAATGGTCTCAGTCGGTCCTGCCAGCGACTGGATCGCACGGCCACCGACCATAGATCCGCCCAGCTCGCGAAGTTCGCCCAAAGCGGGTTCGTGCTCATGAGCGGCTTGACCACACCGTAAACAGGCTCATCGGTCTCCGGCACGAAAGTGCCGAACATCCGGTCCCATACGATGAACACGCCGGCGTGATTGCGATCGATGTACCGCGGGTTGCGCCCGTGATGGACCCGATGATGGGAGGGGGTGTTGAAAATCCACTCGATCGGACCCAGTTGTCCGATCAGGCGGGTGTGGATCCAGAACTGATAGAGGGTGTTGAGCGCGGAACAGGTGAGAAACGTGGCGGGGGCGAAGCCGACGATGGCGAGGGGCAGATAGAAGACCCAGGAGAAGAAACTCTGAAACGCGCCTTGCCGAAGGGCCACGGAGAGGTTGTACTCCTCGGATTGATGATGAACGGAATGGGCGGCCCAGAAGGCGCCAATTTCGTGGCTCATCCGATGAAACCAGTAGTAGAGGAAATCCACGGCCACGAAACAGACGGCGAAGACCGCCCAGGATTCCTGGGACAGATCGAGGAGCCGCGCCTTGGCATACAAAGTGAGGTATCCGCCGAAAAGCGCGGTCTTGACGAGGACGCCAAGAAGCTGTTCGATCATGCCGCAACCGAGATCGGTGAACGAATCGGCGAAACGGTAGACCCGGCGCTCGAAAATCCGCGCGAGCAGGATCTCGATCCCGATGAGGATGAAGAAAAGCGGTATGGAGGCGACGATCAGCTGCATCGGTCAAGGACTCCCTGCTCGGTGGCGCCGAACCGGTTCGGACCGACCGGACTCGGATGCTAGACTTCTTGCGTCGCTTTCCAAAAAACATAGTAACCATGCCGCTTTACGAATACCGATGCGAAGAGTGTGGCCGCTTCGAGGTACTTCAAAAGTTCTCGGAAGGTTCTATCTCCGCCTGCCCCACGTGCGGGAAGTCCGTCGAACGATTAATTTCGGCGCCGGCCTTCCAGTTCAAGGGCAGCGGTTTCTACGTGACCGATTACGTCCGAACGGGCGAGAAGGGGTCGGATTCGAAAGATTCCGAGTCCAACGCGCCCGCTTCGAAGCCGTCGGAGCCAGCGTCTGGTTCTACGTCCAAGGAAGCGTCCACGCCACCGTCGGCTGACTCAACGTCGTCGACGAAATCCCCCCCAAAAGAAAGCACTGCCCCGGCAGCGCCGGCCTTGGCGCCCGCTGCAACACCGAGTCAGTAGCATCCCAAAAGACGTTACCCACCTCTTCCCCGTATCCCTCCTCGACGCCCCAGGGCCTCTTGAAGATCCCACAAGGATCTTCGAGAGGCCCCAGCTTTTTTGGGGGGAGGAAGCGGGACCTGGCCGGTTCTATCCGGCGCCCGACTAGTGCGCGCCGCTCCAATTCCTGGCCAGACGGGCCTCCACCTCCAGGGGAACCCGAAGCGTCATGGCCTCGGACATGGTCTTGCGCACGAGCTGCAGCGCCTCTTCCTGCTCGGCCTCCGGGGTTTCGAGCAGAAGTTCGTCGTGGATCTGCGAGATGAGACGCGTCTTGAGCTTGCGCGCACGAAGGGTGTGATCGAGGTCGACCATGGCCTTCTTGATGAGGTCCGCCGCTGAACCCTGAACCCGGGTGTTCACGGCCTGCCGCTCAGACTCGAGTCGCGCGGGCACGTTCTTCGACTGAATGTCGGGCAGGCGCCGCAGCCGCGCCATCATGGTCCGCACCATGCCCGTTCTTCGCGCTTCTTCGATGGAGGCGTCGATGAAACCACGGACCTTGGGATACCGGTCGAAGTAGGCGTGAATGAAGGCGTCGGCTTCCTTGCGCGATATTCCGATGTCCCGAGCGAGGGTGAAGGCGGTCTTCCCGTAGAGCAGGGCGTAGTTCACCATCTTGGACCGGCGGCGCTGCTCGTCCCTGGGCAGGGTGGTGAAGGGACCGAAGATCTCGAGCGAGGTTCGATCATGAACGTCCTCGCCCCGGCGGAACGTTTCGATCAGGGTGGGATCTTCGGAGAGATGGGCGAGAATCCGAAGCTCGATCTGCGAATAGTCGGCGGAGAGAAGCAGGTGGCCGGGGGGGGCGATGAAAGCTTCGCGAACGCGGCGACCCAGGGCCGTCCGGATGGGAATGTTCTGAAGGTTGGGATCGGTGGAGGAGAGCCGTCCGGTGGCAGCGATGTTCTGGCGGAACGACGCATGGATGCGGCCGGTGCGCCGGTTGATCATCTC
>JANODX010000042.1:0-9825 GCA_031412915.1 Vicinamibacteria bacterium
GCTTCGATCTCTCGGTCCGGGGGAGGAAAGCGAGATCCAATCGGACTAGCGCCGTGCGGTTTTGTTCCGCCTTCACGCGCAGCGCGAAATCCCAGGCGGAACTAAGCCTGTAGAGCCTTCTGGGGCACGCTTTCGGACGCGGGTTCAGCAGGGCGCCGTCGCCCTTCGGGCGCCTTCTAGCCCTGTCAACTCCCGCCGCCTGCAGCGCCGAATGGGCGGAGTCGCCGGGTATCAGCAGGGCGCCGTCGCCCTTCGGGCGCCTTCTAGCCCCGTCAACTCCCACCACCTTCGGCCCAATATCGACGCGAGTCTTGTGAATCCCGCCCGACTGGCCCTGGCTCCTCCGTTCTCAACGGGTCGCACAGGGGCGGCATGCGGGACGAGGTGGGGGCGATTGGTACCGACACAACCATCAACTCCGGCGACATACCGGGATTCTCATGATCGGGCTGAAGGGCCTGGTTTGTTTCACCTACAATCCCCGCCCGGGGGAAACTCAATGGAAAATCATCTCGCTGCGCTCGACGCGGGCACACTGTTCAACCGATGCAAGCAGGCCAGCCAGTGACGAAGCTGCGTGCTGCCTCTGTTTGCTTAGGCCTGCTGGGTCTTATCCTCGCCACCGCGGCCAGACACGCGATCGCCGCCGGACCCGTTCCTCCACCCAAGGTGATGGTGATTGCGACAGGCGGCACTATTGCAGGCGTACAGAACGATCCCAAGGATCCAGATCTCTACCGGGCTGGCAGCCTCACGGCCGAACAGATCATCGCCTCGGTGCCGGGGCTCGATCGGTATGCGCGCGTCGAGACCATTCAATTCTCGAATGTGCCGAGTTCGCTCATCACTCCGGCCCAGTGGATCGATCTCTCGCGTCGAATCGAGAAGGTTCTGAAAGAGAGCGACGTGGCCGGCGTGGTGGTGACCCATGGGACGGATCGGCTGGAAGAGACCGCCTTTTTCCTCTACCTCACGGTCCATTCGGACAAGCCGGTGATCGTGGTCGGCGCCCAGCGACCGGCTTCGGGCATCAGCCCTGACGGACCGCGCAATCTCCTGGCGGCAGTGCGCACCGCGGTGTCGCCGCAAGCGACCGGCAAGGGTGTGCTGGTCGTCATGGACGAACGCATTCTGTCGGCCCGCGAGGCCCGCAAGGTTTACCCGAGGGCGGGCGGCTTCACCACCGGCGAGATGGGCATGCTGGGCGTGATGGGACACGACGGCGCCGAGTTCTTCCTTGCGCCGACCAGGGCCCACGGCATCAGCAGTGAGTTCGATCTCGCGGCCATCGAGTCTCTGCCTGATGTCGATCTGAGGTTTTCCTATTCCGGCGGGAGCGGACCGCGTTATGCCGTGCCTCCTGCAGGAGTCGTGGTTGCCAATACGAGTTTCACCTGCGCTGAGGAGCTGGCGTATCTACAGTTGGCGCGCGCCGGAACGATCGTGGTCTCGGCCTTCCCGAGCGGCGAGGAGGTCGATCGTGACTGGCCACCCGAGGACTCGGTGCCGGAGCGCGTCACGGAGTCGTGTGAGCCGATCGACAAGAAAGCCTGGCAGGGGCGTTGGATTCCCACCATCAACGCCCCGCACCTGACCCCGCAGAAGGCGCGAATCCTTCTCATGCTGGCGCTTGCGCGCACCCAGGACTACCAGAAGATCCGGGAGATGTTCCGCCGATACTGAGCGCGCGAACGTGCTTGGCTACAAGCGTGCCCCCACCGCGCTTCCACACCGTCCGCTATGCAGGGGTGCTCGCGTCCGCGAGTCCGTGGAGAGCGCGAAGCCTGGCCACCGCATCAGCGCCTCCCGAATTTGCGCTACTCTGACGCATCACGGGCCCCGTTCTTGAGCCCACGAATCTGGAGACACCCTTGACCCCATTCTTCCTCTCGATCCTGCTGGCCGCCGCACCCGCAGACACCCCTCAGCCCGCTGAAGCCCACGCGCGGGCCAACCAGGCCGCCCTCGTGCGTGAGCTGGTCGATGCCCTCTCTATCCCCAACGTCGCCGCGGACGAACCCAACATCCGCCGCAAGGCCGAGTTCCTCCGCGGACGGTTCGACGCACGCGGCTTCACCACCGAGATTCTCGAGACCATCGGCAATCCCCTGGTCTTCGCCGAGATGAAGGCCGCGGGGGCCACGCGCACCCTCCTCCTCTATGCCCACTACGACGGCCAGCCCGTGGATCCGAAGGGCTGGAAGCAGGAAAGCCCGTTCAAGCCGATTCTGCGCAATGGAAAGATGGATGACGGCGCCACCGAGCTCCCCGGTCTGGGCACGCTCGGCACGTACGAGGACGACTGGCGGATCTACGCGCGCTCGGCCTCGGACGACACCTCGCCCATCATCGCCATCCTCGCCGCCATCGACGCCCTGAAGGCCGCGAAGTCGCTTCCCGCCTGGAATCTGAAGGTCATCCTCGATGGCGAGGAGGAAGCGGGTTCCCCAAGCCTCGTCCCCGCGATCACGCGCCATCGCTCGAAGCTCACCGCCGACCTCATGCTGATCCTCGACGGCCCCATTCATCCGACCCTCCGTCCCACCCTGGTGTTCGGCGCGCGCGGACTCCTCAGCGCGGACGTGACGGTCTATGGACCGAAGATGGGGCTGCATTCCGGCCATTACGGGAACTGGGTTCCGAATCCCGGCATGCGCCTGGCCCAGCTTCTCTCCTCGATGAAGGGCGAAGACGGACGCGTGAAGATCGCCGGGTACTACGACGGCATCACGCTGTCCGCCGACGACCGCAAGGCTCTCGCTTCCGTGCCCGATGACGAGGCCGGGCTCATCAAGCTCTTCTCCATCGGCTCGGTCGACAAGGTCGGAGCGTCGCTTCAGGAGGCGCTGCAGTATCCGTCGCTCAATGTGCGCGGTCTCTCCAGCTCCTACGTGGGGGCGCTCTCCCGCACCATCATCCCTGATTCGGCGACCGCGGCCATCGACATGCGGCTGGTGAAGGAGACGAGGAGCGCGGACATCCAGGCGAAATTCCTGACGCACGTCGAGTCGCAGGGATTCTTCGTGGTCCAGGACCGCGACGCCACCGACGCGGAGCGGCAGTCCCATCCAAAGACGGCTCGGATCGATTTCCGCGGCGAGACGAACGCGTATCGCACCGACCCTGCCGACCCGAATGCCGTGAAGCTCACCAAGGCCTTGAAGGCTGCCTACGGCGTTGACCCCGTGCGGATCCGAACGAGCGGGGGAACCGTGCCCATCGCACCGTTCATCGACGCCCTCGGATTCCCCGCGGTCTCCGTCCCCACCGTGAACTTCGACAACAACCAGCACGGTGAGAACGAGAACCTGCGGCTCGGGCACTTCTTCAGGTCGGTGGGAATCATCGCCGTCGCGATGAGGCTGGAGCCGTAGTCGAACGGGCCCCGCGCCGCCTAATCGTCCTTGATCCTGAGGATCCGCGAAGCGGTAGCGTCGACCCGGCGAAAGTGTTCGTCGTAGGTGAGAAGGGTGGCGCCCGCGCACGCGGAGGTGGCGGCGATCCAGATGTCGTTCGAGGGCAATGGAGTGCCGAGTCGCCGCAGGCCGATGGCGGGCATGCCGATCCACTCCGCGCGGTCGATCATTTCAACGATGGGCTCATGGCCGCGCTTGAACTGGCTGTAGGCGGACGTGTCGAGGCAATAGCGGGCTATCGCCAAAGGTCCTCGTCGATCTCACGAGTGGCCGCGGTGGCCTTGTCAAACGCCGCCGCATCGCGAGCCGTCCACGTCCGGGCGAGCCGGGCCAGTCCGTTGGAACGCGGGACTTCCGTCGCATCGACGCCCAGGGCGTGGCTCAGCAGCCCGATCACCGTCGAGTTGAGAGACGCTTTGCGCCGCTTCCGTTCGCGCGAAAGAGCGGAGGCGAGCACGGGGGGGATTCGCCGAACGGTCAGATGGGAGCTGGTGAATGCATCGTGGGGTGAGATCGGGCGTTTCACTCGAGCACCGCAACCGGTATCAGCAGCGAAGCCGCGAGGGAAGCCAAGGATGCCACCACGCACAGGATCGCGATCACCACGTGGTTGGTCCGTTCGGGCTTGAGCGGATCGAGCAGCCGGGCCGCGACCCACCCGCCCAGGAGACCGCCGAGGTGCGCCCAGTTGTCCACCCCTCTCATCAAGAGGCCGAAGAGCATGAAGTAGACGACGTTCCGTAAGGCCCACTGGCGCAGGTTCGACGAGCCCGTCCGCTGGCCGTAGTAGAGGAGCGCGCCCCACAGGCCCATGAGCGCCGCTGACGCCCCGAGGGTGAACATCCCGTAGCCCGGGAAAACGCTGAGGGGGCCGCGCAGAACGGGGGCCGCCCAGATGATCGCCACCGGCGCGGTCGAACTCATGACGAAGCCCGCGATCGACCCGAGGATGTAGACGATGACCATCCGGGCGGGGCCGTAGAGTTCGGCCACCTGGGGCACGAGGATCCGCACCCAGTACATGTTGAAGAAGATGTGGAGCAGGCTGCCGTGAAGCCAGCCCGCCGACAGCACGGTCCAAAAGCGCCCGTCCTGCCAGACCGGGTAGATGCCCGACGAACCCATCCGCCGGCCCGCCTCGAGGCTTGGGGAGAACATGTTCAATCCCTGGAAACCGATGCCTGAAGGGTCGAGGGCCAGCGACAGGCCATAGGCGAGGACGCAGAGGGCGAGGATCAACGGCCCGAATCCGAGATCCGCCCCGAGGCCGCGGAGCGCGGCCGCGAAGCCGAACAGGCCCGGGCTGCGCGCGCCGCAATGGAAGCAAGCCTCGTCCGACACCCCGGTCAACTGGCCGCAGGAGCGACAAAGCACCGACCCGCTTCGTTGACGGCCAAACATTGAATCCCGAAAGACTATCCGAAACTCGGGCCGTCCGAGCCGACCCGCCTGGCCGACGTCCGCTTCACCGCAGGCATATCAGCGCCATCGCCCGGAAACGACGGCGCTCTATCGCCGAAGCCTTGCGCTTCCTCTTCCGCGAGGCCTTCCTCAACCAGCCTGGCCCGCGATCCTCAGCCGATCCCGATTCACGTCGCGCAGGCGAGGCGTGCCGCAGGTCTGCATGGCCATGACCAGCTCGGCCTTCAGCATGCGCACGACGGCCTCCACCCCTTCCTGCCCGAAGGCGGCCAGGCCCCACACATATGGTCGACCGATGCCGACCGCCCGCGCCCCGAGGGCCACGGCCTTGAAGATGTCCGTGCCCCGGCGGAAGCCGCTGTCCACCAGCACGGGCACCCGGCCCGCCACCGCCTCCACCACCTCAGGGAGCGAGTCGAGGGCGCCGCGGCCGCTCTCCTCCGAGCGCCCACCGTGGTTCGAGACCATGACCGCGTCCACTCCATGCTCCACCGACAAGGCCGCGTCCTCGCGGGTGGCGATGCCCTTCAGCACCACCTTCATGGGCGTCAGGTCGCGGAGCCTCTTCACGTAGTCCCAGTCCATGCCGAGGTCGATGATGTCCTGGACGGACGAGAGGTCGAGGCCGTCGAACATCGTCTTGCGGCGCATGTCGCTCGCGAAGGTGGTGCGATCGTGGCACGCCGCGCACGGTCGCGCGTCCTGGCGGGCAAAGCGGGCAGCGGTGTGGCGGTTCGGACCCACGGGCATGTCCACGGTGAGCAGGAGGACCCGGCAACCCGCGGCCTCCGCGCGCTTCACGAGCGCCTTCATCACCGTCGGGTCCTCGGTCGGGTAGAGCTGGAACCACACCGGCTCGCCTCGAGCGGCGACGACATCCTCGATCTTCGAGGTGGTGAGTGTCGACAGCCCTTGCGGCGTTCGTTCCGTGCGGGCCGCCCGCGCCACCGCCAGCTCTCCTTCGGGGTGGAAAGCCCGAAGGCTGGACACGGGGCACAGGAAGAGGGGAGCGTCGAGGCGCTGCCCGAAGACCTCGGTGGTGGTGTCGACCTGCCTCACGTCCACCAGGTGCCGGGCGCGGAGCTGGACCCGCTCAAAGGCCTCCCGGTTGGCCCGCACCGTGCGGTCGTCGTCGACACCCGTGGCGAGGTAGCCCCAGTGCGCGGGCGGCAGGGTGCGGCGTGCGGCTTCCTCGAAATCGAACACGTTGATCGCGTCGCGGACCACCTTGATCGGCGCATCCTCGGCCAGGAGCTCGGCCGCGAAGGGCAGGGCCAGCGGGCTCGCGGCGAGGTAGCGGAGCAGACGGCGACGGGTCTCGAGGGGGTTCGTGGTCAAGGCGGTCTCCTCGCCTGGCTCGCACGGCGCCGGGCAGCCGGAAGTATGTTCCGGAGTTGTAGGTGAAACAAGCAGGGCGGGACTTGACGCGCAGACCCCGCTCTTGTTTCACCTACAATCCTCGGTGGTCGCCGCGTATAGCCATTTGAACAATCGGAGAATCGTCATGCGGATGAAGAAGACGGGCTTGCTGATCACTTTCGCGGCTTTCCTGGCCCCCTCACCCTCCTGGGCTCAAGCGCGGATGGACCTGGAAGCGCTCGGCCGCGTGGTGAGGGTGGCCGATCCGCGGATCTCGCCGGACGGGCGAAGCATCGTCGTTATCGTGTCGCGGGCCAACTTCGAGGAGAATCGCTTCGACACTGAGCTGGTCATGGTCGACGTGGCCAGCTCCGCGATGAGGACGTTGACCTCGGGCCGCCGCGGCCTGGGGCAGCCGCGATGGTCTCCGACCGGCGACCGGCTGGCTTTCCTGGCCCAGGCCCCCGCCACCCCCGGGCGCGAGTCGAAATCGCAGGTGTTCGTCCTGCCCATGGGTGGAGGGGACGCTCTCCAGGTGAGCGATGCCCGGAATGGCGTGCAGCACTTCGCCTGGTCTCCGGATGGGGCCTCCGTGGCGTTCGCCTCCGCCGACGAGCCGGCAAAGCTGACCGGAATCGAACGACACAACCGGTCCTTCGAGATAGGCAACGACGATTTTCTGGTTCAGACGGCGCCCCAGCCTACCCATATCTGGGTGGTGGCGTCTTTCGGCAGCGGCGCGGCCCGACGGATAACCAGCGGTTCGTGGAGCCTGCCCACGAGTTTCCCGCCCGGACCACCCGCCTCCCCGCTTTCCTGGTCGCCAGACGGCAAGTCCATTGCGTTCACGCGCGTCGAAACCCCTCACTCCGGCGACTTCGACGGGTCGCGGATTCATGTGGTCGACGTGGGCACAGGCGCGCTTCGCGCCCTGACCGGCAAGACTCACTTCGAGGGGCATCCCGTCTACTCGCCGGACGGATCGCGGATTTCTTTCTGGCGTCCGCGGGGTGACGACTCCAGCAATGTGAACGAGATCCAGGTGGCTCCCGCGGCCGGGGGTGTGGGCACGAGTGTCACGTCCACCATCGACCGACACATGGCCCGCTCGCTCTGGATGCCGGATGGCGCGTCCCTGCTCGTCGGAGCAAATGACGCCACGAGGGTTTCGCTCTGGCTGCAGCCGATCGAAGGCGCGGCGCGAAAGCTGGACCTCGGCAACGTCAGCCCCGCCTCGTCTTTCTGGGTCGATGTGAACGTGGGGAAGGACGGTGCCCTGGCTCTCGTCGGGAGCACGACCTCGAGGCCCGCGGAGCTCTACTACCTCTCGTCGCCCGCGGCGGCGCCGAGGCGTCTCACCGAGTTCAATGCGCCGACCGCGGCCCTCGCCCTCGGCCGCACCGAAGTGATCGATTGGCAGTCGGACGGCTTCAAGCACAACGGCATCCTCACCTACCCGCCGGACTTCCAGCCCGGTCGCAAGTATCCCCTCGTCCTCGTGATCCATGGCGGCCCGCGGGCCGCGTCGCTCGAGACCTTCGCCGCCCAGGCCCAGCTCTTCGCCGCGCGCGACTGGGTGATCTTCCAGCCGAACTATCGCGGTAGCGACCAGCTCGGCCAGGCGTATCAGCGCGCGATCACCAATGACGCCGGAGCCGGTCCGGGTCGCGATGTCATGGCGGGTCTCAGCGTGGTGAAGGCCAAAGGGTTCGTGGACGAGTCGCGCATCGGGGTCAGCGGTTGGTCGTACGGCGGGTACATGACGACCTGGCTGATCGGGAACTACCCGACGGGCTGGCGGGCCGCGATGGCGGGCGCGCCGGTGACCGACAACCTCGATCAGTACAACCTGGGCGACGGCAACGTGCGTCGACGCTACGGGTTTGGAGGATCGCCGTGGACGAGTCCGGAGCGGATGAAGGCGTTTCGCGATCAGTCGCCGATCACGTATGCGCCGAAGATCCGAACCCCCACCCTGATCATGCACAACATGGGCGACTATCGAGTCACGGTGACCCAGGGCTTCCAGCTGTACCACGCGCTTCGGGACAACGGTGTCGAGACGAAGTTCATCGGCTACCCGCTGCCCGGACACAACGCCGCCGATCCCGTTCACCAGCGGGACGTCCAGCGCCGCTGGATGGGCTGGCTCGCGGACCACTTCGAGAAGGCTCCTCCCGCCATCGCTACCCCCGGCGGCGGAAAGCAGGACCGTTGAAACCCCGGAACCTTCTTCTCGCCGTCATCGGCGCGACCCTGGGCGTGGCCCCGGCGCCCCGGGCTCAGGAAATGGCGGCGCGGGATTCCTTCCTCGTGGTGGGCGCCAAAGTCGCGGATGGCACGGGTGCCCCTCTTCGCGCCGCCAACGTACGGGTGGCCGCCGGGTACGTCACCGAGGTGGGCGACCTCAAGCCTCGGGAAGACGAGACGGTGGTCGATGGCAAGGGCCGCGTCCTTGCTCCCGGCTTCATCGATGTGCACAACCATTCGACCACCGGCCTCGCCCGCGAGCCGCTCGCGGTTTCCCAGATCTCCCAGGGCATCACCACCCTCCTGGTCGGGCAGGACGGAGGTTCGCCTCTGCCCATCGGGGAGTATCTCGATGCGCGACGCGCGGCTCCGGCGTCGGTCAATGTCGCGACCTGCGTCGGCCACGCGAGCGTTCGAAGCAGGGTGATGGGCGAGGACTACAAGCGCAAGGCCCGACCCGACGAGGTCAAGCAGATGGAGGAACTCGTCGATCAGGGATTCAGAGACGGCGCGCTCTGCCTGTCCAGCGGGCTCGAATACGAAGTGGGCGGCTATGCGACGGTGGAGGAAGTCATTGCCCTGGCCAAGGTGGCCGCGCGGCACCGCGGCTTCTATGTCTCTCACATCAGAGATGAGGCCGATCTGACCCTCGAGGCCATGACCGAGCTGGTGGCCATCGGGGAGCGCGCCTCGGTCGCGGTGCAGAACACCCACGTCAAGCTGGGAACCGTGGGCGTCTGGGGCAAAGCCAGGGACGCCCTTCGCATCTTCGATTCTGCGCGGAGTCGAGGATTGGATATCACCGCCGACTGTTATCCGTGGGACGCGTGGAGCTCCACCATTCTGGTCCTCGTTCCGAACAAGAAGTACGCCGACCCGGCGAGCGTTGCTCGCGGTCTGGCCGACGTGGGCGGCGCCCGGAACGTCATGATCACGTCGTACGAGAAGGACCGGTCATACGAGTTCAAGAACATGGCTGAGATCGCCGCATCTCGCGGCATCACGCCGATCGATCTGTTCATCGAAATCGCGAAGAACGGGGGGGCGTCGGTGGTGGCGAAGTCGATGATGGACGAGGACATTCGCGCCTTCTTTGCCTGGCCGTGGACCATGGTCTCGAGCGACGGCGGGATCGGATATCGGCATCCGCGGGGCGCGGGAACGTTCCCGCGCGTGCTGGGCCGGTTCGTACGAGAGAGAGGCTGGCTCACGCTCGAGGAGGCGATCCGGAAGATGACCTCGCTGCCCGCGTGGCGCCTGGGACTGAAGGATCGCGGCAAGGTGGTTTCGGGCCATGTCGCCGACCTCGTTCTCTTCGATCCCTTGACCGTGATCGACAACGCGACCTTCACCGAGCCTTTCCGGCTCTCCACCGGGA
>JANODX010000043.1:0-1960 GCA_031412915.1 Vicinamibacteria bacterium
CGAAAACATTCGAAAAACCTCTCAGCGCAAGCGCGAGTTACCTGCCTTCGTGATATGCCCCCCTTAGCTGCTTCTCTCCTGAGCTGTACTCCCGCGGCACAAGGCCCAAGTAGCTGCACAGCTTGGCAGCCGACGAGAACCGACGGATGTCGTCGACCAACGCGATGAACGTCGGGTGCACGTCTCATCCTGAGAGCATGAATGTCATGCCGCACGGTCCAGTTGAGTGATGACTCGAAGACTTCCTTTGTTCTTGATCGTGGCGACGGGCTGCTTGAAGGCGGCAGAGACAAGGGGCCAGGCACGGGACCAGCGGTCGCTCTGCTGAAGGCTCCGGATGGTAAGTATGGCTTGCTTGCCGTCTCCCCAGCTCATGCCAGAGCGCTTGAGGCGTTGTGTGGCGAGTGTCTTGCAGGCCGCTTCGACGATCCCGCTGCCGATAGGCAGTCCGCGGGCTTGATAGGCGGCGTAGTTCATCCGCTCGCGCTGGTTGGTGAAGTACGTGATCTCGGCGGCGAGGGTCTTCTTTCGCGTCTTTGAAGCGCAGGCAGGCATCTTTCTCCGGAGGAGCTTCAGCTCGGCGATGACATCATCGACACCACCAACCTTGTCGCGGAGGATGACCTTGAGGCGCTCGTACTCTGCCCTGCCTTCGACGGCGCCCTCGCCATGGTATGCCGTCAGGCCGGCTTTCAAGTGCTGAGCGCCGTGACCGAAGTCCACGATTTTTGTCGCCGTCACCCACTGCGGCGAGTCGAAGTACCGCCAGTTCTCCTCTGCACCGTCTGCGAGCGCAACGAGCGTCAGGTCGGGGCGGACACGCAAAATCGAGTCCAGTTCCGCGTCGAGTTGCGCCGTGAGGGTCGCCTTCTTGTACTCGGGTTCTCGACCGTACCGGACTGTCTCCAGTCGCCTTGGTTTGCCGTCCTCATCGTCTCCCGGGGCGTAGAGCGTCAAGGTCCCGCACCCGACCTCGCGATAGCCGGCGGGACCGCTCTGCTTCTTTTGCAACCCTTTCTCGGCTGCCCGTTCCCGCTCCAGTTTTGCTTCTCGTTGGCCATCCTTGTCGGGGACCATGACGCCGTCGAGCGACACGGCGACAACGGTTGCCTCGACGGGCACCGTCTCCTGCACGCGGAGGGACGACTCAAAGAGTTCGCGCTGCTTTTCCCAAGTAGCGCTGACGACTTTCGGCAACCTGTCGCATGTGCTGGCCGAAGGCCCAGACACGCCAAATTCATGGAATGCCTCCGCCGTCTCGGTCGACGTTAGCTGACCCATGAGAAAGCACGTCTGGCGTGCAAGACGCGGGGTGGCCACGCCCCCTACAATGCCCGCCCGCACTTCGAGCGGGCAGACACTCCGCGACTCGCCGGAAGCCCTGAAAAGATTCCGAGACACCACGATCGGTCCCGCCGCGCTGAGGTACTCCTTGGGCACGCCCGACAGAACTCGACGCAACTCCTGCCCTGCGATGACGATGCACTCGCTGTCTACGTCGTACCGTGCCAACTCTGCGCAGGTCAGCTCCGCCTCCACCCCTCGCACCAGCCGAGACACCTCGGCCTCGAAGCCCTCGAAGTCACCCGGCGGCGAGTCTCTGCGAGCGCTCACGAACGCTGCCAGATTCTGAAAAGCTGCAGACTTCGTCAGTATTTCGTTGTAGCGTTCCACGGGGCGATCTCCTGCTATTCCTGGTTCTTCGAAGGATCTCAGGAGCTTAGCAGGCGGATCGTCTCACTTCCGTGTCGTCAGGATAAGATCTGCACCCTGCGGCGTGTCTCGTCGAGGGCTGGCTAGGAACGATCGCTGCCGAGCGCGTTGCGGTGATCGCGCAGGAACTTCTAGAAAATTGCTGTAGGTTTTGCGATCCGCTTGACCCCGCACTGCTGACCCTTTCGATCCGGGACCGCACCGATCGCTTCACCTTCACGGTCTCCAACCGCGCCCTCCCCACGCG
>JANODX010000044.1:0-3628 GCA_031412915.1 Vicinamibacteria bacterium
GGAAGAACTGACCTTGGCTCCCATTCCCGACCTCGAGAACAGCCGGCTTCTGGTTCTGACCGGGGCCGGGGTTTCCGCGGAGAGCGGCCTCGCGACGTTCCGCGATTCGAATGGCCTGTGGGAGCAGCACCGGGTCGAGGATGTCGCCTCGCCGGAAGGCCTCCCGCGACCTCCACCTCGTGTGGAAGGTGTACCCACTCAGGCGGGATCAGGCGAAAACCGTCCAACCGAACGACGGAAATCGCGCCCTGGCCGCTCAGATAGCGGTATTCTGAGACACGGTGAATTGTCCATCCTCACTCTGGTCAGTGCTTACAGATCTCACGAGGCAGGATTTTGCCGATGCCAGGTGTTCGATCCACGGAATCGACAAGATCGAACGAATCCGAGAGGCGCTCATCACCGAAAGTCGAGTTCCAAGAGACTTAGCTGACGCGTTGGCTGTGACCTTGGATCAGTGTTTACGGCCTATATCGGAACACAGTCTTTCGAGAGCGATCACAGCCCTGGGGCTCAAAGCGAAGGTGTACCTCGCTGGGCCGGTAACGACAGTGGAGGTAGGGCGGTGTTTCAAAGTCGTAAAGCTAGCAGTTCTTGCGAGACACAACGTAGATCCTGCGGTGGGCATGCGGCCAACTCTCAGCGAGGCGGCAGCCATGATTCGGAATGGCGTGTTCCCTGCTAAGGCCTCCAGCACCCTTGGTCGGCCGGACTGTACGTTCTCGTCCCCGGACGTGGTTCCCGCTTCCCCCTCCGTGGATGTCGTTGTCCGGAGCCTGGGTCTGGACTGGCCTAAGGCGACCGAGGTTGTGATTGCTGAATTCGATGCCGGCTCGCTGCCGAAACCGCGCTTTCCAACGGTGCTTGACTCGCGTGGGTATTGGTTGTTCAAGCCTGCTCCGCCCGGATCGCCAACCGGAGTTGCAGTCTCCCCAAGAGGCGTCCTTGGGTTTCGAGAGGTTGTTCACCCAGGCATACGGGTCGGTGATACCACGCTGAGGTATGGTGGCCATTTGAGAAACGACTGGTGGGATTAGAGTTCGAGGCAACAATGATTCCGAGTGAAGAGCAGAAGCTAGAAGGTGCCATCGAGGAAACGATTCGAACAGGCAACTCAGCCGAGTTCCTGCATCGCGACGAAAACGCCTTGGATGTGATGCTGGAGGAATGCGAGGTACATCCGCATGTTGCCAGGGCCGCCCAGGTGGTTGCGATGCGAATGCTCGACCATCTCGGTGACCTTGACGAAACGACTTCGAGAAATCTCGGCATCGTGGTGGAGGCGCTACGGCCTCATGGTGCCATTCAGAAACTTATGCGCCTTCTAGACGATATTCAGAGTCTGTCTCTGGCCGACCATTCGTTGCTGAGTGCGCTCTCTGCCTTGGAACGGGACAAGGCGCTACTTCCCAAGTGGGTTCTCTTGCTCCAAAATGGCCGCGATGATCTTGTGCCCACCGCTTGGTCGGCGCTCGTCCGTCGAGATCCAGACGGCGCTTTTCTTTGGCTCCCAACGCTGGCAAAGCGCGTGGGTGATCCTGTCACGCAAAGGCTCTTGAGCACCTGGCTCCCAACTCTTGCGACTCCACCGAAGCAGCCCCTTCGCCCGGAGGCCGCTCGGATCTTTCGGTCTTGGATCAGCGAGAACCACTCGAGTGTGCCCGATTGGGCATCTCCTTGGCTTGCCGCTGCGGCGCAACCTGCCTCGAGACAGTCAGCGGCGTCCTGGGACGATTTCCGCGAGGCTGCGGTCGTAGTCTAATGACACCCCCCTTCTTCGTGCTGTTCCATTCAATGCGGGGGGGCGTTGGGAGGACGTCCTCTGCTTTCAACGCAGCGGTCCAGCTCGCCGAAAGCGGTGACGCCGTCCTCTTTGTTGATCTCGACCTTGAGGCTCCGAGCTTCATGCCGTTCGTCACAGGGGCCAAGCCGAGTATCGCGGGACTCGCCCACTTCTTCACTGAAAGCCTCGAAACCAGCAGCGCCCCCGGCATTGCAGACTTCCTCGTTTTGCCAACCGACATGGAGACGCTTCGTGTCCTCAACGCAGGATCGTTCTCAGCCGACTACGCCAGCAGGCTCGGGACAATCGACTGGCACAAGCTCTTTGACGGCGACAGCGACGACGGGCGTGGGCCTTGGCTCCTCAGAGCACTGAAGGATCGCATTCGCGAACTAGCGCCGCCGCCGACCTACGTGATCATGGACTCCC
Source organism: Vicinamibacteria bacterium (assembly GCA_031412915.1). Classification (GTDB taxonomy): domain Bacteria; phylum Acidobacteriota; class Vicinamibacteria; order Fen-336; family JAGNNV01; genus JAGNNV01. The sequence goes on from JANODX010000044.1 coordinate 2,213, forward strand.
GGCCCGGCCTGAGCCCCTTGTCTGCAGTCGCTGTGAGGTATTTGGCCGATGCGGTCATCGAGGTGCTCTCCGTGAGCGAACAGAGCAGGCGAACCTACCGCGCGTTTTGGCCCTCCCTGAGTGGCGTCTATCGAAACGCGAAGGTCGGCGCGGGTCTACCTGTTCGGCATCTAGCGTCGCTTGTGCCTTTGGAACACGAGGGCGTCCGCGATGCCCTTGAGGAGATCGAGGGCATTCTCGGTATCCAAAAAGACGCACTACTGTCAGTGACGTTGGACCCCTCCTTGTTCGTCTCGGAAAGGGTTGCGGATTCCCAGAACGATGAAAGACTCTATAAGGAGTACAGCAAGGTCGTAGGCGCCATTCGTAGCTGCAACCCACACGATGTGTTTTCGAAGGTTGATCTCCTGCGCGCACGACTGTCTGGAAATCAGACTGGCCGGGGATTTGAAGACGAGTTGAGGAGTCTGGCGGATGAACATCCAAGCGATCCGAGGGTGCTGAGACTCGGGGCGCACTGGGCGGAGCTCCGGGGCGACCTTCAGGAGGCACGAGCCATCGCGATCAAAGGTCTTGCCTCTGCCGGCCTTTCAGCGAGATCAAAACGAGAATTTGAGGACCTTTGCCGAGCGCTTGACGCACGCACGGCCCAAGCGAGAAGGGCAGTCGGGATCCCGGACACCACGTCCCTATATGACCAGAGTCGCCGTGCCTTTGAGGAGCATGATCCAGAGAAGCGCCTCGCCCTGCGAAAGAGCGTCCTTCAGGCCCTTTCGGGCCAACACGGGTTAACGTTAAAGGACGCCCTGTTCGTGCCAGGGACCAAGATGCGAGCGCGACTAAACTGGCAGGCTTGGTTGAATACCGCGAGCGAGTCCGTCCCCGACATGGAGGATTCAATAAAGGAGGTACTGAGCGAATACCTTCTTGAGCAACGCGGTCGGGTGACCCGATGGGGAGAGCGCGGTTACGGTTTCATTCGACTGGCGGATGGTGAGGGTGACGTGTTTTTTCACGCTGCTGACGTCGTCGACGAAATGAGGAGCCACGTCTTTATCAGGACCGGCTCTTTGGTCACCTGCAACCTCTTCTGGAACAAAGACGCTCGTCGGTGGGGCGCCAAGAATGTACAGATACAGTTGGAGGGTTAGCAGGCATCATCAAAGGGGTGAAGACTCCAGGTTGTTACGGGCGATTCAGTGGATGAGCCCAACTGACCAGCGATCCCTCGGAGTCTCGGGACAAGGACCCTTCCGTGGACTGCTTAGGAGCGCGATGGAGCGGGAAGGCTTCACGGTCAACGAATCGGAATGGTGGCACTTCGACTACAAGGACTGGCCCCGCTACGCCATCGGCAATGAGAGCTGGTGGAAGAACTGACCTTGGCTCCCATTCCCGACCTCGAGAACAGCCGGC
>JANODX010000045.1:0-121690 GCA_031412915.1 Vicinamibacteria bacterium
CCAAGACTAATCGGAACCGCGGCGATTCACCGATCTCCACGGCCAGACAGGTAACCTTCGGCTTCTGTGATCTCACCAGACGTCGCCGCGGCCGTAAACCGGCTCGAACACGATGGCGTGCTCGCGCCCGAACAGGCCCGATTCTTCGGGCGGGTGGCCCGGGGCGAACTGGTGAGCCTCTCCGTGGCGATCCACGGCCTTCTCTACCTCGGCGTGGTAGCCGTCACCACCGGCGTCGGCCTGCTGTTCAAGGACCAGATCGCCCTCGGGCCACTCACCATAGCTTTCAGCGTAGGACTGGCGGCCGTACTGTGCCTCGGGTGGGTGGCGCGACGCTCGCCACCCTTCACCTTCGCCCAGATCGCGTCACCCCACTTCGCCTTCGACTACATCCTCGCTCTGGGCGCTCTTCTGGCCGCCGCCGACCTCGCCTTCGTCGAAGCCCAATTCTCGGCCCTGGGCGACCTCTGGGCCTATCACCTTCTCATGGTCAGCCTCGGCTACGCGGCCCTGGCCTTCCGGTTCGATTCGCGGACTCTGTTCGCCCTTTCCCTGACCACGTTCGCGGCGTGGCGCGGCGTCGCCTCCACCAGCGTCGAACGCGCGATCTTCGGTTTCTTCGACGAGACCGACGCGGTGAGACTGAACGCGCTCGGGTGTGGCCTCTCTTTTGTCCTCCTCGGGCGGCTCCTCGACCGGCGGCAGGTCAAGGCGCACTTCGAGTCCACCGCCGTCCACCTTGGCTGGCTTCTGATTCTCCAGGCCATCGCCTGGGGCATCGACCACGGCCCCACCGCGGCGGCGCACCGCCTGGTTCTGGTGGCGGCGGGAGCGGGGCTCGCGGGGCTCTCCTGGCGCGGCGGGCGTTTCGCGCTCTTTGTTTTCGGTGTCCTGGCCGCCTACCTCGGGATCATGGTGAGCGTCGCGAAGGTGGTGGGCCGCGATAGCGTCATTCTGTTTCTGGTCGGCATGTCTGCGATCCTCCTGCTTTTGGGACTGGCCGCCATCCATCGACGCTTCCCCAAGGAGGCCGAGGAATGAGGTCGGAGGCAATCGCGGCGGAGCGGGCCAAGGAGGTTCGCGACGCTGCGCGCGGGTGGCGTCGCGCCGGCTTCATCAGCGAGGCGGTTCTGACCCGGACGCTTTCTTCGTACCCCGATGATCGCCAGCGCTTCGGCCCGGGATTCCGCGCCCTCGCTTTCATATTCTCCGGCATCGGGGTGTGGGCGATGGTGGGTCTGTCCTTCGTCCTGTTCGAACCTCGCGGGGATAACAGCGGGGCGCTTCTTCTTTTCTGGGCCGCGATCCTGGCCATTCTGACCGAGGTTCAGCGCGGTCCGGGAAGGCGAGCAGACGCGGGGGCGGAGAGCGCCACCGCCTTGATCGCCGTGCTTCTCGGAGTGGCCGGCGTGGTCCTTGTCGGCGACGACTCCATTTATTCCTTCTTGATTCCCTTCCTCGCCTCGTCGTGCGCGCTCTGCGTAGTTGGGGCCTGGCGCTGGGGCGAAGGTCTCTTCTTTCTGGGCGCCGGGCTCTCGGGCTTTGGCCTTCTCACCCAGGCCGATCACGGGAGGCTTCTGTGGATCATGGCCTCCGTCCTTGTCATCGCGGCCTCCCTCAAGGCGGGGCGCGAGCCGCGACTTTCGCCCTCTCACCGGAACGGCGCGGTAATTCTGGGAACGGTGGCGATTCTCGCGCTCTATGGCGCCTTGCACATCTGGTCCTTCGATCACCAAGCCATCGAGTCCATGGACCGCGCCGCCCCTTTCACTTCCAATGCCGCAACCCTGCGGCCGCTTCGTTCGCTTTCCATTCTCGCCACCGCCCTCCTGCCCGTAGGCCTCCTTCTGGTGGGATGGCGACGTCGAGAGCCGCTGCTCCTCTATGCCGGCCTCCTGCTCATCGGCGCCTCGATCGCCACGATCAGGCTCTACCACCAGGTCATGCCCCTCTCCCTCGCTCTGATTCTCATCGACGCGGCCGGTCTCGCCCTGGCCCTTGGGGTAAGGCGATGGCTTCGCTCGGGCGAGGGAGGAGAACGTAGCGGCTTTACCGCCGACCCGCTGTTTGACAACACGAACCGCGCCGACGCCATCAAATCGGTCGTGGCCATAGCGTCGTTCACCCCGGCCGCCCAGGCCCCTCCTGCCCAGGCCGCTTTCAAGGGCGAGGGCGGAGGTTTCGGCGGGGGGGGAGCTACCGGGAGTTTCCAGTGACACGCATCTTGAGAATCCTGTTCCGCAGCGCGGTCGGGTTGCTCGTCATCCTCGCCGTCGGTGTCGCCACCCGAAGGTACTGGGTGCCCGAGAGGTTCGCCGTCAACGTCCCCGTGCGCTCCGTCATGGGAACGACCGCCAACGCGGCCGCGGACGACATCTCGGCCTCGCTTCGCCTGCCTCCTGGCTTCACTCTGACCAGGTTCGCCGCCGGGCTCAACAACGCCCGATTCATGCGGGTCACTGAGATCGGGGATGTAGCACTCAGCCAGCCGCGCGAAGGCAATGTGATCCTTCTGTTCGCGGACGCGCACCGTGACGGCGCATCCGATGGTTCGATCCCGCTCGTCACCGGACTCGATCGCCCGCATGGGCTCGCCTTGCGCGACGGGTACCTGTACGTCGCGGAGATGACGGCAGTGGGCCGAATCAAGTTCGACGCCGCCACCCGGAAGACCAAAGGAGCATTCGAGCGTGTGATCACCGGCCTGCCCAGCGGAGGCAATCACTGGACCCGCACGATCGGTTTCGGCCCCGACGGCTTCCTGTACGTGTCGGTCGGCTCGAGTTGCAACGCTTGCCTGGAGGCGGATCCGCGGCGAGCGGCAATCTCACGCTACGACCCCGCCACCTGGCGCGGCTCCATCTTCGCAAAGGGACTCCGCAACTCCGTGGGCTTCGCCTGGCGAACCCTCAACGAGCCTAAGGCCCCCGCCTATGAGCTGATCGCGACCGACAACGGCCGGGATCTGCTCGGCAACGATTTCCCGCCCTGCGAATTGAACCGCGTCGTGGAGGGAGATTTCTACGGCTGGCCGTTTGCGAACGGCAACCGGGTGAAGGACCCCGACTTCGGTGCGGGTCATGAGAAGGAAATCCTGGCCAGCCTGCCGCCCATCCACGACTTCGCGGCCCACAACGCGCCCCTTGGCATCGCGTTCCTCGACGCCGCGTCCACTCCGGGCGAATACCGAGGCGCCGCCCTGGTGGCCCTGCACGGTTCGTGGAACAAGACGACGAAGGATGGCTACAAAGTAGTCTCCCTCCATTGGAGCCCTGACGGGAGGATCACGGAGCGCGATTTCCTGACCGGCTTCCTCGAGCGAGAGAACGTGATCGGCCGGCCCGTGGACATCGCCCAGGGCCGCGATGGGTCGATCTACATATCGGATGACTACGGCGGTTCGATCTTTCGGGTGACCTCCGACGGCAACGCCATCGCCGCCGGAATCAGCGGGGGGGCTCCATCGACCACGGCGCGGTCGATGCCGGGCCCGGCCGCGTCCCTGGACCCGGCGGCGATCGATCGCGGGCGCCGCCTGTGGGATGCGAACAAATGCGAGATGTGCCACGATCCCGCGATCATCGGCAGGACCCCGGTGAAGACGGCGAAGATTCTCGAACACCTCTCCACCCGATACGATGTCGAGAAGATGGTCACGTACCTTCGCGTTCCCCAGCCCCCGATGCCCTTGTTCGAAATGAGTGACCAGGAACGGCACGATCTGTCCGCCTACGTCCTGAACCGGTTCCGTTGATCTGGACCAGGGACGGCTCCCAGGCTTTCCCCCGAGATCCGTCTCCTCCGCCAGGCCGCTCAATCGAGGAGAATAGATAGTCATGAAGCCCCTTGCATCGTCCGTCGCGGTGGTCGCGGGCGCCACTCGCGGCGCCGGTCGGGGCATCGCTCGGGCGCTTGGAGACTCGGGGGCCACGGTCTATTGCACGGGTCGCAGCACGCGGGAGAGCGGAGCCACTCCGGGCCGGCCCGAGACCATCGACGAAACCGCTGAGCTCGTGACCCAGGCGGGCGGGCGCGGAATTGCGATCCGGGTCGATCACACCGTCGAATCGGACGTCGTCCGTCTCTTCGATATCGTGCGCGCCGAGAGCGGCCGGCTCGACATTCTCGTCAACGACGTCTGGGGCGGCGACGATCTGACCGAGTGGGGCACGCCGTTCTGGGAGACCGACCTCGGCAAAGGCCGGAAGATCGTCGAGACCTCGGCCTGGGGACACATCCTTACCGCCCGCCACGCCCTTCCGCTGATGGTCGAACGCAACTCCGGCCTCCTGGTCGAGATCACCGACGGCGATTTCCTCGGTTACCGCGGCGCCTTCTTCTACGACTTCGCGAAGGCCAGCAACATCCGATTGGCCTACGCCCTCGCCGCCGAACTGCAGGACACGGGAATCACGGCCCTCGCCCTGACCCCGGGTTTCCTTCGTTCGGAGGCCATGCTGGCGCGGTTCGGCGTGACGGAGGACAACTGGCGGGAGGGCATCAAGGCGGACCCGCATTTCACGGAATCGGAAACGCCCTCCTTCATCGGACGAGGTGTCGTGGCCCTGGCCACCGACCCCTTGGTGAAGGCGAAGGCCGGGCAGGTCTTTGCCAGCTGGACCCTCGCCCGCGAGTACGGCTTCACCGATATCGACGGCCGGTCACCGGACTGGGGGAAGTACTTCGGAGACCTCACCGCCGAGATCGCGGCGGTGGGACCGAAGAACAACGACGAGCGCTTCCTGCTCCGGATGCGCGCGTTCCAGCTCGACTTCGATCCCACGATTTCCGTCGAGGCGCGCAGGCTGCGGGACCTCCTGAGAGCCAAATAGCTCATGGCGCCCCCCCGGGCCGCGGTCCTAAAGTGAACGCATGCCCATGAAGCAATACCGCATGGTCGACGGACCCCACGGCCGCCGCGTCGAAGTTTCCTATCGGGGAGCCCGCCTCCTGCAGGAACCCATGTTCAACAAAGGGACCGCCTTCACCGCGGAGGAGCGCCAGGCTTTCGGGCTCGAGGGACTCCTCCCCGACGGAGTCAGCACCATCGAGGAGCAGGAGCATCGGGCCTACGAGAACATAGCCCGGAAGGACGATCCGCTGGAGCAATACATCGGCATCATGGCTCTTCAGGATCGGAACGAGCAACTCTTCTATCGCGTTCTGCTCGACCACCTGGAGGAGATGCTGCCGGTCGTCTACACGCCCACCGTGGGCCTCGCCTGTCAGGAATACAGCCACATCTTCCGGCGCGCGCGCGGTCTTTGGATCACCCCCGCCCATCGCGGCTCGATCAACGCCGTCCTGGGCCACGCCCCCTTCGACGACGTGCGTCTGATCGTGGTGACCGACAACGAACGCATCCTCGGCCTGGGCGACCAGGGCGCCGGCGGCATGGGCATCCCCATCGGAAAGCTCGCCCTCTACACCGCGGCCGCCGGAATCCATCCCTCGCGCACCCTCCCCGTCAGTCTGGACGTGGGGACCGACAATCAGACGCTTCTGGACGACCCCATGTACATCGGTTTTCGGCAGAAGCGGCTGCGCGGACCGGAGTACGACTCGCTGGTTGAGGAATTCGTGCAGGCCGTGAAGAGCCGGTTCCCCCGCGCTCTGCTTCAGTGGGAGGACTTCAAGAAAATCACGGCCTTCAAACTGCTGGAGCGCTACCAGAAGGTGCTGCCGTCCTTCAACGACGACATCCAGGGCACCGCGGCGGTGGCGGTGGCGGGCATGATGGCGGGGGTCCGGGTTTCCGGCACCTCGCTCAAGGACCAGCGCGCCGTCATCCTCGGGGCGGGTGCGGCGGGGGTCGGCATCGCGCGCCTGATTCGCACCGCGCTGCGCGCCGCGGGTATGCCGGAAGGCGAAGCCCGGGAGCGGATAGCGGTCCTCGACAGCAAGGGCCTGGTGGTCGACGACGCGCCCCTCGACGCCCACAAACGCGAGTTCGCATGGCCCGCGGAGATGGCGGCGTCCCGCGGCATGCCCGCGGGCTCGCCTCGGGATCTCGAAACCGTGGTGCGGATCATGAAGCCGACCGTGCTCATCGGCACCTCAGGCGAACCGGGGACCTTCACCGAAGGGGCCATCCGCGCCATGGGCGACGCGGTGGAACGGCCCGTCATCTTCCCCATGTCGAACCCCACCAGCAAGACCGAGGCCCATCCCAAGGACATCCTGGAGTGGACCAACGGCCAGGCTCTCGTCGCCACCGGCAGCCCGTTCGAGCCGGTGACTCGCGGCGGCCGTACCTTCCGGATCGGTCAGGGCAACAACGCGTTCATCTTCCCCGGGGTTGGGCTCGGCGCGCTTATTTCCCAGGTGCCTGAGGTCACCGACGAGATGTTTGCGGCGGCGGCCCTGGCCCTCGCCCAGTGCGTAACCGACGAGGACATCGCGGGGGGAAGCCTTTTCCCGCGGGGCCGCGAACTGCGCAATGTCGCGGTCCGGGTGGCGGCGGCAGTCGTGAAGACCGCGCGCGACTCGGGCCTCGGCCGCCCGGTCAAGAACGAAGACATCGAAGCAACGGTCCGAAAAGCCATGTGGGAACCGAACTATGTCCCCTACGACCCCGCTCCCCTGGGCTCGGGTTCTTAGGACCTCGGGCGAGGAACGCCCGCCGCCGGCCTACTGGAGCCCGCGCATGACCGCATCGGCAATCTGCGGACGCGCCTCGCGGATCATGTTGTTCTCGCGGGTGGGATGAACCCGGTTGGTCAGGAGGATCACGAATACGCCGGTCTCGGGGTCCATCCACATCGAGGTCCCGGTAAAACCGGTGTGACCGAAGGCCTGCTTCGACATCAGGGCGCCCGCGGAGGAGTTCTCGCTCGGGGTATCCCACCCGAGGGCACGGGAGGAGCCCGGCACAACGCCGCGACTCGTGAATAGCGCGACCGTAGACGGGGCGACGTAGCGGCGATTCTCGAACACGCCCCCATTCAGAAGCATGACCGCGAAGCGGGCCAGGTCCGGCGCGGTTCCGAACAGGCCCGCATGGGGCGCGATCCCGCCCAGGCCCGCCGCGTTCTCGTCGTGAACCTCGCCCCAGACGAGGCGTTTGCGCCAGTCATTGTCGACCTCGGTGGGGGCGATCCGCGATTTCAAAGCCGCGGGAGGCTTGAAGCCGGTGTCCCGCATCTTCATGGGCTCGAACAGGCGGGTCTTCGCGAAGGTGTTGAGATCCGTGCCCGACACACGCTCGAGAATGTCTCCCAGCATCAGGATCCCGAGGTCCGTGTAGACGGACTTCGTGTCCGGCTCGTACTTCAGGTCCAGGGGCAGGATCCGGTTCAGGTACTCGGGCATGGTGTGCGCTTCCTTGTAGAGCGGAGCCCACCAGTCGATGCCGGAGGAATGGGTCAGAAGATGCCTCACCGTGACGCGGTCCTTGAAGCCAGCGGTGAACTTCGGGAAGAAATCGCGCACCGGATGGCTGAGGTTCAGACGGCCCTCGTCGACCATCATCATGGCCATGCTCGTGGTGGCGATGACCTTGGTGAGGCTCGCGAGGTCGAACAGGGTGTCGGTCGTCATGGGCGGAGCGGCGGGTTCGTACGTCTGCGAGCCATAGGCCTTGAGGTGGACCAGGGCTCCGTTGCGGCCGACCGCGAGCACCGCGCCCGGAAACGCCTTCCGCTCCATGAACCGATCCACCGTCGCATCCACGTCGGCGAACGTCCCCGGCTTGAAGCCCTGGGTCTCGGGGGTGGCGGTGGCGAGCGTCATGGGGCGATGGGGGATCTTAAGACCGTGACCGAACGGGAAGAGACCCGGAAGTGTGACAGGAAGTCGTCCCCCGATATCGAATTCTCCGAAGAGCGCTCCGATGGCCGCTCGTTGCGCGCTGTCGACGCCCCCGTAAGCGGCCAGGTAAACGGGAATCTCCGGGGCCTGCCGGAGCAAATAGGGCGATCCAAAGGCCATGACGACAAGCGGCGGCCCCTCCGCGGAGAGACGGGAGAGCAGGCTCGCGTGCGAGCTCTCCATGTTGGCCGTTCCCTTGGCCGAGGTCACCCGCACGAAGGCGGAAACGACGACATGGGAAAACGCTCCACTCCGGGCCTGGGCCACGATCTCGTTGGCGATCTCGGGAGAGAGATCCGGACCCACATAGCGGTTCGTGGTCTTCACGTATCGCCGCGCGAACTCGGCCTCGGGAATCCCCGAGATGTTGTCGTTGCGGGCATCGGAGGACATGATCAGGTGCAGAACGCGAAGGGCTTTCTCCACGGCCAGGGGAATGACGTCGCCCTGGTTCTTCACCAGGGTGATCGAGGCGGCGGTGATGCGGTTCGCTTCCTCGATGTCTTCGGGACGGCCCACGTTCTTCCCGATCTCCGCCTCGTCCACCAGACGGTTCCGGTCGAGGCCCAGTGACTCCTTGGTCTTCAAAAGGCGCAGGACAGAGGCGTCGATCTGAGCTTCCGAGATCCGGCCCTCGCGAACCGCGCGGGCGATTTCGCGGATGGCGATCTCCGGGTCCTTGGGCAGAAGCACCAGATCGCAGCCCGCCATCACCGCCCGGACGGAGGCCTCGCCCGACCAGGCCGCGTCGAGGCCGCTCATTTCCATGGCGTCGGTGACGATCAGTCCCTCGTACTTCATCTGTTCGCGGATGAGGCCGGTGGTGAGCAGGCGGGACAGACTGGCGGGGTCGCCGCTCGGGTCAACGGACGGCACCGCGATGTGGGCCACCATGACCGCATCGACCCCGGCTTTGAACATGGTCTGGAAGGGCGCGAGTTCCACTGCGTTCAGCCTCTCGCGATCCGCGGAGATGACGGGCATGACGAGGTGAGAGTCGGTCGCGGTGTCGCCGTGCCCGGGAAAATGTTTGGCGGTGGAGAGAATGGCGCCTTCCCGGGCCCCGCGAACGTAGGCCGATGACAGCCGCCCCACCAGATCGGGATCCTCGCCATAGGAGCGGATGTTGATCACCGGATTGTCGGGATTGTTGTTGACGTCGGCCACCGGCGCGAACGCCCAGTGAATGCCGATCGCCCGGGCCTCACGACCGGTCACGAGGCCGGTGAAGTAGGCGGCCTCTTCCGACCGGGTGGCCCCAATGCCCATGGCGTAGGGAATGGGCACCACCCCTCGGCGCACTCTGAAGCCCAGACCGCGTTCGAGATCGGCGCCCACGAGAAGGGGAGTCCTGGCCCGCGCCTGCAGGTCGTTCAGCATCTTCGGCGCCGCATACACATCCGATTCGAAGATGGTGATCTGACCCACCTTAAGGGTTTCGACCTGGTCGATCAAAGCCTTGTACTCGGCGGATCTCGGATTGGTGTAGATCCCGAAGGCCCGCACTCCGATCATCTGCCCCACTTTCTCCTCCAGGGTCAGGCTCTTGAGGGTGCGGTTGGCCCAGTCTGACTGCTCGGGCAGAGCGGCCCGAGGCTTCGCGGGCGGCTGGGGCGGCGCATTCAGAGAGCGGAAACAGGAACTCGTGGCGAGCGCCAGGGTCAGAAGCAGCGCCGAAACGGCCCAGCGGCCAGAGTGTCTCAGGGCCATCGGAACGATGCTAGCAGCAGCCCTTCGCGGAGTGAGCAAGAGTCCGGCCACGGGATCGCTCAGCCCAGGATTCTCCGCGCCACCGCCGCGATCAGGGGCGGCACGTCGTCCGAGTGGGCCAACTCTCTCAAGTCGCTCGGATTCATCTCCGCGATCAAGGCCAGAGAGATGGGATGAGGTGTCGCCGAGCTGCGCACGATGGCGCGGCGAACCTGGTAGCTCGTGGCCCATCGATGGACCTGGAGGATCTCCGCCGCAAACTGTAGCGGCGCCTCGCTCAATTCGAGGATCCCGCACAGGTCGCCGTCGCGCAGGCGAGGATTGTGCAGCCCGGCTTGCCGAATCCGGGCATCGGCGAAGATCAAGAGCCGGGTGGCCACCCGCCTCGGCCCGAGGCGGGACAAGGTGATGAGATCGCCGAGGCGCATCGCGTTCAGTCCTTCGAGCAACAAAGCCTCGGCCTTCTGGCGGACCGCAGGCGCGAGCTCCGCCGCGACCGCCACATCCACCAGGTCGCGCCAGGCCAGGCCCGGGAGCGCTTGAAGTGCGATTCGGGGCGCGGTGGTGGGCGACCGCGCCACCGCCCCCAGAACGGTTTGCCGGGTCCCAAATCGAGAACGCTCCATCACGTGCACGCTCACGGCGGCCGGCAGGCGGCTGCGCAGAGCGTGCCTCAAATCGAGATCGGTGACGGACTCGTCGGCCAGAACCTCGGAGAGACGCCGGGGGTCGTCGGCGCTCTCCGACAGAGCGCGGCGCAGGTCTGCCTTGGTCGACATGCCTCGAAGCATAGACAAGGCCATAGGAAATCGGCAGGGCCCGAGCAGACCCTGAGGACTAGGGCCTGGGGATATGGAGACTCGGATCACCGAAGAACATGAAGCCGTCAACCGCGTCCTGGTTGCTCGGATTCGCGAGCACGGCAGCGTTCTTGGCCCGTCGGATGATCTCGCCGAGCGAGAGGCCCTTTTCGTAGAGGTCCTGGTAGACGCGCTCGTAGATCGCCCGCTGGTGCGCCGGTGAAGTTGTGCCGACCGGACCGAAGCTCGCCAGCGACCCCGACCTCGGGGCCAGGAACAGAGCTTCGTTGATGGTCGGCCCGAAGTAGTTCTGGTACCACTGGGACTGGCAGGCCCACGCGAACAGCACCATCGGCGACATAGTCTCGGGCAGGGCGTCGTCCACGCTGAAGAGGGCTTCGTCGGTCCAGATCTCGGGACCGCCGTGGCCGAAGTAGTGGGTCATGGTGACGCCGGCGCCCCAGGATCCAAACAGAGCCTGCCGCGCAAGGCCAACTCCATGGCCCACGTCCGCCATTACCACCGTGGACGAGGCCGGGAGTTCAAAGGACATCTTCGCCGCCTCCTCGTCGAACTTCGAATCGATCTCGCGGGAGTCGTCGTTCACGAAGACGTGCACATTGCCGGAGGCGGACAGGGTAGCCGTCTGCTGCGCAATCTTGTCCACCACGGCTACGGCCTCTTCGACGGTGCTGACGGGCAGCCGTCCGATGGCGAGATCGGGACGGCCATCCCCGTTCGTGTCCGCATAGGCGTTCTCGTTGGGAATGCGGCCCCATCCCTCCCGTCCCATGATCGACGGCACGAAACTCGTCTTGTCTCCGCCGAGGAAATTGCGCGGATCGAAGGTGTCGTCCCCGAAGAGAAGGACGTACTTCAGACGACGATTCTCGCTCGCCTTCCGGATCAGGGCGGCGATAGCCTCGGGCTCCGGCACGCCTCCCGAGAAACGGTCGTAGGCGGTATCCGTCGTGACCACGGTGGCCTGGAGTCCGTCTTCCTCCTTGAGGGCGGCCAGACGATCGGCCTGATTCTTGAAAAGAGGATGGGTCACAATGAGGTACTGTGTCCGCGATAGTCTGGGCAGGGTTGGCGAGTAGGCCTCGATGCCGGCGAGCGACGCTGGATCGGTGGTCGGTCCGCTCATAGGCGCCGCGATATCGAGGTAGTCGAGAAGCACGTAGCCCCCGGCCGCCAAGGATCCATCTCGGTGGAGGGACGAATACGTGAGCGTCAGCTCATTGCCGGTGCGATGGAGGACGCTTGACGGCACCGATCCGCTCAGGAGCGCGGTTCGAACCCCGGTAAAGGTAACGCTTCCCACGTCGATCCCGTTGATCCGAGCCGTCACTTCATGGTCGTTCTCGGTCAGACCGACGAGTCGAATCAGAACAGGTGCCGTGCCCCGAGATCCTTCGGTCAGCTGAGGCAGGTCGAAGCGTCCGGCGGTCGGGTCCCAGCCGGCGTGCGGCCAGGTCGATCCGTCGCCCGTCAAGGTGTCCCATACCCATGGGTCTGCGTTGGGAACGAAGGCCAGGGCGTAGCCGGAGTTGCGTTCGACTCGAGTGTAGCCGGGGCGGGCCGGATCCGAACTCCTGGTCAGCCACACCTCCTGCCTGAACACCGGGGCGCCCCAGCTCAGCACGTAGGGGTTCACCTCGGAGTAATCGGTCTCGAGCGGCGCCGCCGCGAACACCAGCGATGACACCTGCGACCTGGTCTCGATGCGGAACGGCACCGGGCGACCCAGGTTCGTCAGGCTCAGTGAGCGCGGGGTCGACGAGGGCAGACCCGCATTCACGAGGTCGGTCATGGGCACGCTCACAACCCCCGCCCCCTCGATGTCGAGACGCAGGGCGGACGAAGACCGTCTGGCCACCCGGGCCAGGGCAGAGGCGCTTCTCGCCGCCGTCCGCCGTTGCGCCAAGAAGGCCTTCGCCCGGGAGGAACGCGCCGCGTTGCGGTGGGCGAGACGAACGGGGCCCGCAGGCACGTCCGCCGCATCCATCTGGGCCTCGACATTCTCGAGCCCCCGACGCAGGCGGGTATTGGTCATCGAGTAGGGCCCGTAGGTCAAGACGGTGCCGGATGTCTCCGTCTCTTCGATGAGCAGGTATCGGCCCTTGATGGGGTCGGTCTCGACCCGGTAGAGGATCGGCACCGCCGAGTCGGGTCCGGGCGAGAGAATCGGGGAGGCGTTGAGGAGCGTCCTCTCCCCTTCGCGCGAACGTTCATTGGTCGCGTAGAGGTTGAACGACTTCGTGCCGCGCTGAATGCCGGTGACGAACTCCACTGCCCCGGACAGATCCACCCGCAGGCCGCGGATGGAGGCCCGGCTCAGGGCGGCGATGATCCATTGCGCGGTCACCGCGTCGGTCTCGTTGGTCGAGAACGAAGTGGCGCTGAGGGTGACGTATTCCTTCCAGATCGCCTGAGCCGGGTCGATCACCCGGACCAACTCGTAGTTCAAGGCTCCGTTCGCCGCCACCGAAACGTCGGGGAAAGCATCGCCATCGAGGTTGAACGTGGCCGGGAGGCAAGGCAGGGGCGGTGCGCCACTTCCGCAGAGGCTGTCCCAGACTCCGTCGCCGTTCGCGTCGATGGCGATGGTGGTATCGGAAATGCCGTCGGCGTTCGTGTCGACCCGCAGAACCGTCGGGTGGTTCAGACCGTCCACCCCGAAGAGGGAGGTCGCGGCGATCTTGATGTCGAAGCGATCGGGCGTCGCGGTCAGGTTGTACAGCGTGCCGGGGAAGGTCGCAGTGTCGCCCAAAGCCACCATCCGCGTTCCGCCGCCCGTGAGATCGTGGCTGGTGGCGCTCAGAATGGTCGTGGTGTCGGTGACGGAATCCACCTGAGTGGGAACGGTCTGCGAACGGGCGGTCAGGTCGGTGAGGTCGTTCTCGCCGGGTGTAGCCCCTCCGGGAGCGGTCACAACCACGAAGAGGATCTGGGAGCCGCCGTTGGGCAGATTGGCGGTGTTGACAATCGCAAGGTCTACTCCGGGTGTGTAGACGCCGTCCCCGTTCGTGTCGGCATGAACTGTCCTGGTCCAGCCCACTCCGGTCCCTGCCACCACCAGGTCGAAAATCTCGGGCGAGCCCGTGTTGTTGAAGATGCGATGGGTGTAGGCGATCGACTGTCCCGCGGTGACGATCCCGGAATGATCGGGCAGCAACACCACCGGGCCGAACTTCGTGACGTCCAATACCGTGATCTCGTCGGTGCCCACATCCCTCACCGACGGGACCAGGGCCGAGGTCGCGGTCAACTCAACCGAGCTCTGCGTCCCGATCGGTGTTGCCGCCGGGACGGTGGCCCGAATGGTGTACGCCCTCGTCTGGCCGACCGCGAGCGGACCGGTGCTGATGGTGACGCCGCCGTCCCACACCCCATCTCCATTGGTGTCGGTCGCGATCACGACCCCGGTCGCGGGATCGATCAACTCGAGCTTCCAGCCCAGGATGTCGTTGTCCAGGGTGAGCGTGAACGAATCTGTCGTCGTCCCGGTGTTGGTGACACCCTGGGTGAAGAGAATGGTCTGCGCGGTTCCCGCATTGAACGGAACGAAACCGGCGTTGTTGGGCTCGACCTTCACGGCGGGCCGCGCCACGGTGTCCACCACGGTCGAGGAAATCCCCGGAGCCACGACCTGGGTGCTGGTATAGGTCGCGGTGTTTGCGATCTGCGTAATCGCGCCCGAGAGTGGCGAATCGACCAGAACCTGATAGGTGAGAGTCAGACTGCCGCCCGGCAGGATGGTGAAACCATCGGCCGGGATGACTAGTCCGGGGGGAACGTGGCCGGGGGCCACGGGAGCGGTCGTCGAGTTGAGGTTCGAGAAATTGATCCCCTGGGTCCAGGCGGCAAAGCTGCCGGTGGTGCGCCTCCGCTCGAGACGAATCTGCGCCGGACTCAGATAGCGGGCGGAGAACATCGACTGTGGATACGCGTTGTCGTTCATGTCGACGCCCATATAGGAGAGCGCCATGCGGGCGCCGCTTCCGAGGCTCGTCGTCTGGTCGAACGCGGCCGTGGTCGGATCCGTGCCAGTGTTCTGGGGCTTGAAGCGATGATCGACAACGAGACTGGGATGGGTCAGCGCGTAGACCTCGAAGCTCTTCGTCTGGGCGTTGAATATTCCGGCCGACAGGATGGTCTCGTTGGCGTTTTGCACGACACCGTTGCCGAGGGTGAGGGCGACACCTTCGGAAGCGTTGCTCTGCTCGTTGTTGTTGGTGTGTCCCGTCCCCCAGACCCACGTCCGCGCGCGAGCCACCGCCCCGAAGGCCGCGGAATTGTCGTACTCTCCCGCGGCATTTATCCCCGCTCCACCGTTCCCGCCCGCGATGTTCTGGCGGTTCACGGTCCACTCCGTGCCCCACTCGAGGACCATCACCGAACTGTTCGAGGCCTCGAGGCCGGCACCCGCCGCATCCCGCGTCCAGTTGACCGCGGATGTGCCCAGAGATCCCGTCGGGAAGAGCCGGACGTGGCAGCCCTTGGTATCCCCCGCTGTCGCTTCCAAGGTGTCGCAGCCCGCACCCTGGAAGCCGCCAAGAAGCATGATTCTCGCCGCGGCCAGGGCCGCCCACTGCCCCGCCGGGTCGAGGACCACCGCCGTGGGACCCACCGTGGCCAGGGGATGCGGGATGCGGGCAACATCCCGGAGGGTGAACCCTGCGGTTGTGCAAGCGTTCAGACACTCCACAACCGTGATGACGCCCGACCAGGAACTGCCGGCAAGGGACGCGGCGCCGCGGGTGAAGTCGATCCGATTCGCCACGCCAGTGTTGGCGAGGCCGGCAACCCCGCCGCCAGCACCCGTGCCGAACGGATCGCCGGTCAACGAGATGTAGTTTCGGCTGGGCGGTGAGTCGGCGCCTCCGTTCAGGTCGGAACCCTGGGTGATCACGAAGTAGTTGGTGGCCAGAGCCTGATTCAGGGTCAACTGGAATGTGGCCAGGGTGAAGGCGCCGGGGGCCACGTAGTACTCGGTCGACCGGAACACCGGCAGGGAGGTCGTCACCGAAGCGGAGCCCGGGACATAGGTGGTGCCGGGAGGAAGCGGATCGTTGATCGTGATTCCGGTCTGCGTGGTCCCGGTGTCGTTGGCCACGACGACGGTATAGGTCAGAGTCTGGCCGGGCAGCGCTATTCCCGCCCCGCTCGAGGTCTTCGCGATGGACACCACCGTTGGCCTGACGATCGGCACCTGGGTCAGGTTCGATGGGGTGCTGGGCTGTCCCGTGGCCACCGCCCTCGCCTGGTTCGTGGCATAGAGGCCGACGGTGCCCGGATCCACCCGCGCCTTGAAGCGCAACCGTAGGGTGCCGCCCGGAGCCAGACTGAACGTCGGATTCAACTCGGCGGTAAGTACACCGGTGGCTGGCGTGGCCGGTGTCCCGACCACGGTGTAGGTAAACGTGTTCCCGGCCGCCCCGGCAATCACGAATGTCCCGTTGTAGGCGGGGTCATCCGCGCCCGCGATCGTGACCGAGTTTCCGTTCACGAAGAAATGCGGCACCGACGTGATCACCGTGGCCGTGGCGCCCACTCTGGTGATACTGGCGACGGGGCGGAAGTACGAGAAGCTCAGAGTAGTTCCGGAGAAGAAGAAGCGATCCACGTTCGCAGCGTCGGTGAGAGCAGTGAAGGGACCGCCATTGACGCTGAAACTCGTCGT
The DNA here is from genome assembly GCA_031412915.1 of Vicinamibacteria bacterium. Classification (GTDB taxonomy): domain Bacteria; phylum Acidobacteriota; class Vicinamibacteria; order Fen-336; family JAGNNV01; genus JAGNNV01. The sequence continues at coordinate 16,006 of JANODX010000045.1, forward strand.
GCCCGGCATGTAGGTGGTGTTGGTGCCGGCCAGGTTGTCGGTGATCCCGACGGCCTTGGCCCCTCCGGTTCCGGTGTTCGAAAGAAGCACTTCGTAGTCGAGGACGCTGCCTGGCGTAACCGCGGTGGTCGCGGTGATGACGCCGCCCGCCGCCGACCCTGAGGCCGCCGACTCTGCATAGGTGAAGGTGTTGGCGGTGGGGACCGTGGCCACGAGGAACGTCCCGTTGTAGTTGTTCGGCGGGGTAGCGGTGGCGCCGGCGATGGTCACGAACTGCCCCACCGTGAAGCCGTGGGCCGTGCTGGTGGCGGTGGCGGTCGAGGTGCCACCGTCGCTCAGGCTTGAAATGGCAACCGTGCGCACACTGGTGATCGTCTTCGAGAGTCCCAGGATGGGTCCAACCACCGTTGTCTGGACGGTGTTCGAGTTCTGGCTTGGAATCTGGGTGCTGGAGTAGTTCGCCGTATTCGGGATGAGGCTGCCGGAAGGCGTGCTGTCCGTGATGCGAACCTGGAAGGTCACGGTGGCCACGGCCAGCGCCGCGAACGTGTCCCCCGACCAGACCACCGCATTCTGCCCAGGGTCGAAACCCGCGCCGGACGCAATGATGGTGCCGGTGGCCGGCGACGGCGTCGCCGCCGGGACCGTGTATGAGAACTTGTTGGTTGACCGCTGCGTCGCCGTCGGCCCCGCCGGAGAAGGCGCTCCCGGAGTGCCGCTCATGGTGTACTGGAAAGTCGTCGCCGTCACCGCCGCGATCGTGAATGTGCCGTTGTAGAGCGGGTCGGTCGCCCCTGCGATCTGAATGCTGTCTCCGTTGGCCCAGCCATGAGCGGTCGCGGTCGTCGCGGTGGCCGTGGCGCCGGCAAATGCGATACCGGTGAGCGCGAGATTCGTCGGTGTGAACGTCCCGTTGTAGGCCGTGGTCCCGCCGGTGGCGCCCGAGACGGTGAGCCGGTCCAGCACGCCCTGCGGATTCGCGAACGTGACCGTCGCGGTGGTCGCCGGGTTCGCGGGTTTTGTTATCGAGGTGACGGCCTTGACCAGGACGGTGCTTATGGTGGCACTGCCCGGAACATACGTGGTGAAGGAAGGAACAACGTCGGTGATGACGACGGTCGTTTCCGGCGACACATTGCTGTTGGTGACGATAACCGTATAGGTGAGGACGTCGCCCACCTCGGGCACTCCGTCATCGGCGACGCTCTTGGTAATGGTCAGATCCGCCTGAGTTACGACCGCGGTGTCCGTGGGATTGAAGAGGCTCGCGCCCAGGAGACCTGTGACCTGAGCTTCATTCTCGAGAGATCGCGGCAGCCCACCGGGGGCGGCCGGGATGTTCACCGTGTACGTAATCAGCATCTGCTCGCTCTGCAGCAACGTCGTGTTCGTCGGGATCCAGGTGATCCGGGAACGGCCGCTCGGCAGAACCACACAGGTCGGATCGGCGGTGCTGGTGGTCAGATCCGGATACGTGATAACGGTTGACCCCGGCTGATAGTTGGCGCAGGCGATGCCGACGGGAAGAGTGTCCCTCGGCGACACGAAAGTGAGTGGGCCGTAATCGCCCGCGAAGATGCGGACCGTGTAGTTCGCGGCTCCCCCCGCCACCGGAACACGGGGCGGCGACACGTTCTTCTCGATTCCGAGAACCAGGTCGAGGCCGATGGGCGGATAGATGGTGTAGCCGTTGTCCGGCGAGGGATCGCCTCCCTGCCCCTGGTCGGTGTCTTCCCCCCACGACAGAGCGATCGGCGCGGTGCCGACAATCCGGGTTCCCGCGTTGGTCTGGTCCCTGTAATCCCAGACTCGGAGCACGTTCCGGCTCGCCGAGCCCGGCGCATTCACCAGATACACGCACTGGTTGGCGGTCAGGGCAGCGCAGCCCGCGGGAACCGAAGTGATGTTGCTCTCGCAGGTGCCCGCCGGGGCGGCCAGATCGCCGTTGTCCGGGCAATTGTCGGAGTTGTTGTCGATGAAGTCCCACAATCCGTCGGCGTCGAGATCGACTCTGACTTGAGTGTTGTTCTGGGTGCCCGCGACCCAGATGGGATCACGGTTGTAGGCGTTGCAGGTCGGTACCGCGGTGGTGTCACAGACCCCGACGACGGTTCCGCTGGACACGGTCGCCGCAATCGGGGCGCCGACACAGGCCGGAATGTTGTAGGTGATCGCGTTGGCTACGGCCGCATTCGTGAGTGTGAACACGCCGTTGAACTGGGCATTCGAGACTCCCGAAACGCGAACAATCGAGTTGTTGCCCAGCTGGCCGAGGAAGTGGGCGGTTCCGGTGGTGATCGTAGCCACGCACCCGCCGCTGAGCGCGAACGTGGCGACCTGCGTCTCCTGAGTGCCCGGCGAGTAGGCTACGGTGTAATCGTTCCTAAGGAAGCGGACGCCGAGCCAGGCATGGCCCCAGTCCCTCGCCGTGGCCAGGCTGTCATAAGAAGTCACGCCCCAAAACGGCCGGGTGCTCTGGAGTCGGACCCCCGAGCCTGGCGGCACGAACCTTCCGACGGAATTCCGGTAGTCGACCACGGAGTTCGCCGGGACGGTGACGACACTCGTGCCCAGGGTGTCCGTCGTGGTCACGGTGATGGATGTCGTCGGATTTGGGTTGTAGATGAACAGGTTCATGCTGCTCGTCGCCGGCGTGCCGGGCGCCGTTGGGCCCGCCGGGGAGTCACCCGGAGCAGTGGTGACATAGTCTGTCGTGTGGAGAATGTCCGGCAACGTGGCGTAGTGGCGCGTCTGATAGGACCCAGCGCCCCCCGTGAAGATCAGCGCGTTCAGTGGACCGTCGGTCGCGATCTTGGTCCCGGAATTCACGGTTAGCGCCAGAGCGGGGAAGACCCCCCGATTGTCCGGGCCACTCGGAGGCGCGGGGCCGTCGATCGCCCCGGAAAGGCACGTTCCCGGCGCGGCTCCGGCTCCGTTGCCGGCCACACCGGGACCAAAGGTCGCACAGCTCGAATAGTGCTGCCCTCGGTGTAGGACGAAGGACCGGAGGCCCCCCGTGGCGCCCGGGCTCGTGACCGTGACGTTGGTATTGTCGTCGAAGGCCACGACATCGATGGCCACGTATTTGACCGAGAAGTACACGTTGTTGGCGCCGGGGTAGAGTTCTTCGCCGACGGGAACCGAGTAGGAGGTCGCGTTCTTGACGAGTTCGCGCGCCAGGAGTTCGGTGCCCCCGCCGATCAGGGGCGTCCCTGGGTCCTGGATCTGTGCGATGGAAAGGGACCCTCCAGCGCTGAACACTCGGTCGCCGCCATCGAACCTTATGGTGGGGAACGACACCGTGATCGTACCGCTGGCGGGAGACGGTGTCGCGGGCGGCACCGCGTACGTGAAGGTCAGAGAAGCAGGGCCCGCGGTGGTGATCGTGAAGCTGCCGTTATAGGCGGCCTCGTTGGCGCCAGCGATACGAACCGTGGAGCCATTCGCGAAACCGTGGCCCGTCGGATCCGTCACGGTCACGGTGGCGACCCCGGCCGCTTGAGCGACACTGGCGACCGCCGGGCTGATCGGAAAAGAACACCGGACCTGGGCCAGGCTGGGAGGCGCGACATAGGGAGCGGCGCAGGCTCCGGTCATCCCCTGATCGGACGCGAGGGTCATGGGTGTGCCGGCATACAGGGCATCGTCGTGGCTCGCCACACCCGTGCAGGGGAAGACTCGCGGATCGACCGAGTAGTCGCAGACCCGTCCGTTGGCGTTGTTGCTGTCGCCAAAAACCAGTGTGCTGCTCTGGACCGGCGCCAGGATGTCCGCCTCGATGCCGTCTTCCCAGTGATCGTACGTAATTCTCTGGCCGTCGGCGGTCGCCGTCGCCGACGACACCGAATTCAGGCGATTCGGGGTGGGGAACGCAGCGGCGCCTTCACCCGATCTGACCCGGTTCATCATGTTCCAGACGTGTTCGTCCTGGCCGAGAACGAAGAAGTCCGAAAACCCTCCCGGAGCCTGGGCATGGACTTCTCTCGGGTCGAACCCGAGGAGCAGGGCGACCAGGATCAGGAATCTCGATGATCTTGAGGCTCTCATAGACTTATGGCCTTACGTTCAGGAATGAAACCCACCGAAGAGACGGGGACGAATATCACGACAACGACGAGAAGGACCGATGGAACGGCGAGAGTGTAGCATCGGCCCCATGTCGCCATGTGTGGCCGGTATCACTGGGAAAGAACGATGTTTGCGCGGCCTTAAGGGCGATCCAGGAGAGCGTTCCCCCTGTCGAGGGCGGACCTGAGGGACTCTGCGCGGACAGACGCGGTCCCAGGGTCCGCGAAGGGCCGGATGGCGGCGACGCCGATGGCTCCTTGCTCGATCAATAAGCCGGCATTCTCCGGAGTGATGCCGCCGACCGCGAGCAGAGGCAAGGACATTCCGAAGATCAGGTCTCCGAACCGGACCAGGCCCAGGGCGGCCTCTTTGCCCGGAGTTCCGAAGACGGGCCCCAGGAGCGCGTAGTCCGCGCCTTCGCCCACTGCCCGCTCAAGGCCCGGGCGATCGTGCCGCGACACTCCGATCGCGAGCCTCGGAAAGGCGCGCCGGACGGCTCCCGGGTCGAGCCCCGACTCCGGCAGATGAACCCCCCGGGCGCCCGCCATCTCTGCGATATCCGGCCGTGAATTGACGATCACTCTGTCCGCGCTGCCAACTTCGGCGATCACCGCCTGCACGAGCTTCGCGAGGTCCCTCCCGGCCAAACCCTTGGCCCGCACATGGATGAGATCGGCTCCCCCACGCACGGCGGCCCCCGCGGAAAGAGGGCCGGACCCGACAATCGCCATCAGGATCGGGCGATGGATTCCGAAGAGTGTGGTCGCGGCCGTCTGAAGCCTCCCCGAGTTTCGGCGTTCGGCGACCCTAACTCATAAAACGGTATGGCTAGGACCGCCAAAGCCGCGTGTTCGGGTCGCCGCCTACTGCGGTCCCATCACGATCACGTGAATAAAGTACCTTGGCACGTAGCCCAACCAGAAAAGCTGATCGCCCCCCCAAGCGGTCTCCACGCGCCAGCAACTCGTTGAGCCGCCGCCGGCGTCGTCGTGGTCACCCTCGTGGTTGTCGCAGGGCTTGTTCTTCCCCTCGTGGCCATCGCAGCCCCCCTTCCGCTCACGGCGGTCGCAGCGCTTGCCTCGGCCTTCGTGATGGTCGCAACCGGAATCGGCGCGATGACGGCTCTTGAGGGAAGGCTTCTTGCGGTCGTCATCGCGGCGATCGCGCTTCGAGGCCGTGTTCTCATGATGATCGCAGGGGCGGCCCTTTCCCTCGTGATGGTCGCACTGGAGGCCGCGGCCACGCTTTCCGTCCTTGCCCTTACGGCCCTGGTGATTGTCTTTCCGGCCGTGGTGATTCTTATCGGCGCAATCGCCGTCATGGTCGCCGTGATGGTCCGGATCGTCCTCGTCTTCGCCCTGGCAGGCCACCGGGCTTTGGACCTGGGCTCGAGCGGCGACGTAGAGGTTGGTGTTGGTGGGACCGTTGGGATCAATACCGAAGACGTATTCGACAAAGGCGGTCCCGGGCGGCGGCGTATTGTGGAAGGCAAGGTCCGCCACTACCGGCAACTGGCTCACCTGGGGAATGTCAGAAAGGGCGAGCCGAAGATCCAGGTCGGTCTGCGTGATCTCCCAACCGGGGTTGATCGCCTGATACCGCACCCTCAACTGCGAGTCCGAGTTGACCACGGTCACCGAACCCACCATCATGTCCGCTACCCAGAGGTACTGTTCCGTCCGGGCGTTCTCTCCGTCCGGTGGATCGGTCGCGACCGTGCCCACACTCAAGAAGGTGACCGGGGGGTCGGCCGCGAAGGCCGCGGGGGCCAGCGAAGATATGAGAATCGCCGCGAAGGCGAACAGCCGCAATTTGGTTATGGACATAATTATTACCAAGTTATCAAGAATGACCTTTCGGCCAGGTTGGACGGTAGATTGTAGAAAGAGTACGTCGGGGAAGGCCGGAGTGTAGCACCGAACCCGGGAGACTCGTGTGGGGCGTGTCACAACGTCCAGGAATCTCAGATTGCCCTCCGTGGGGGAAGGACTCAGGGTGAGGCTACTCTCGGCCCCTGGCCGGCTTGTAGAGCAGTTGGACCAGATCGACCGCAGCCGCGGCCAGATTGACGAGCCCGAGGCCCGTCACCGCGCCTCTAAACCACGGAGCCAGCAGAACTTCGCGCAGGGACAGCGAAGTGGCGAGAGCCGGGTGGTTCTCCCACAAGGATGTCCACGGCGCGAGGACGAGGGTGGCGCCCACGAGCAGGGAACTCAGGAACTGGATCAATCGAACCGCCACGGCACTTGGTTTCTCGGGGGCCACGAAGGGCTTCAGCGGGAAGGCTGGACTATGACCTTGGGAATTTTCGCAGGAGTCCAGTCAGACCCGCGACTGCAGGGCCCGGAGCTTGTCGGAGGCGTCGCGGAACGACGGATCCTCCCTGACCAGATCGCTAAAGGTCGCCTTCGCCTTGGTCAGTTCTCCGGCCGCTTCCCACGCCATGCCCAGATCGTAACGCAGGCCTCGATACTCTTCGGGGTCGCGTCCTTGAACCTGCAGCCCTTTCTCGTACCATTGAACGGCCACATCGGCCATTCCCTTCTCCATGAAACAGATGCCGATCATGCTCGAGCACTCGAGCGATCGCTTGGGGTCCTTGGCGGCAAGCTGGAACTCGGCGATCGCTTCGTCGATCAAACCCATCTCTTTGTAAGCGATGCCCAGGTTGTATCTGGTATCGAAGTCGCCCTCACCGAGTTGAGAATCGACGCCCTTCTTGAAGGCGTCAAAGACGTCCTGGAGACTCTGGTCTTCGAAACTCGAGGATCGGGATGCGTCGCCCGACACTTCCTGGAGGGCGGGCTGGGCATCGAAGAGGGCGGAGAGCTCGGCGCCGAGGTCGATCCCTCCTTCGTCCGCGAGGGGCGCCGCCGCCGCGACCCGCATGTTGACGGGCAGACCCGTTTCGGAGGGCCTCGGGGGCGCCGGCAAATCGCCGAACGAAAGACCCTTGAGCAGGTCGTTCTCGTCCGCGGGCGGTTCCGGGGCGAGGGCGGGTGAGGCCGTGTGGGTCGGGGCCGGCGTCTCGTCCTTTTCGGACAGATCGAGTCCAAGGCTCGACGCCCGCTCCAGGAGGAATGGGTCCCCGGGGAACCGACCGAGGCCGTCCCTGAGCGCATCTTTGGCGTCGTCGAGAAATCCCAGGGCAACGTAGGAATCGACTTCTTCGACCACGCGGGCGACTTCGGGTTCGGCAACTTGTGCGGGGGCGGCGGTCCGCCGGCCAATGGCGCCCGAGGCGAGTTGAAGATCAGGGCCCCGGTCGATCTCCTTGGAAAAAGAGGACATCTGGGGGGCTCCGAGGGCCATTTCGGCGGGAGCCTCGGCCGCTTGGCTGAGCGGCGCTTCGTCTGGGCTCGGGGCGGGGGGCGCGGCCTCGGCCCCGCCGGGGTCGGCAGGCTCCCCTTCGTCGATGCCAACCTCGAGGCTCAGTTCCTCTTCCTCTTCCTCGACATGAGTTTCGAGAGGAGCCGACTCCAGGGCGGGAGCCGAGGTCTCATCAACGGCGTCGAGGGAGATTCCCTCCGAGACCCTAATCGTTTCCACTTCCAGCACCGGCGTCTCGGCCACGAATTCGGGAGCCGCGGACTGTGAGATCCCCGGGCGCAGCGCTTCCGCTTCCTCGCTCAGGTCCTGGGCAAGGCTGTCGTTTCCGTCCTTCCGAGCGACGCCGGCGAGCCAGACGCATTCCTTTGCCGCCTCCTCGATCCTTTCCGTCTCTTTGAAGATCTCCTTCTTCTCGAAGCGAGCGTCGAAGATATTCGGGAAGCGAACCAGAACCAGATCGACCTGCTCTTCAGCCTTGTCGAGCAGGCCGTACTTCCTGAACACGCGCGATTCAGCCAGATGCTCCTCGATGAACTCGCGATCCGTATTGGAATCGGCGGACATGCCCTTCGGGCGGACGACGGCGCCCGTGTCGAATTCCAACCCCTCCAGATCGGACGCGCCGGCGGCCGCCGCGGGAGGCGGAAGGGCGACCTCCGCGGTGGCGGTGATCGCCGTGACCGCCACCTTGGCCGGACCGGACAGAACGGGCGCCGCCTTCTTCTTCCGCAAGGCCTCCAGGCGAGACTTGAACTGTTCGTTATCCGGCTCGGCTTCGACCAATTGCGCGGCGGTGTCTTCGGCCGCCCGGTCGCTCCCTCCGGCCAGATGCGCCTCGAGGAGCTGGTTCAGCGCCTTGACGATGGCCCGCTCATTCTGTCGTATGCGCGCGACTTCAACCAGTTTCTGCAGGGTGCGCACGTGCTGCGGTGACCGAGCGGTGATTTGAAGAAGCATGTTCGACGCGCGCTCACCGTCGCGCTTCAAGAGCAGCTGTTCGACCAGAGGAAGCACGGTATCGTACGCTTCATCGGCTCGACCCTGAACCGCGTAGATCTGGACCAGAATGATCCGGGCATCCTGGCTTTCCGGGAATTTCTCGAGGACATTCTCGAGCGTGGACTGGGCGTCTATGACTCGCTTGGCCCCGAGATAGGCCTGACCCAACTGCATCAGGCCCCCGGGGGTCGAGTCCTGGGCGGTGACTTCTTCGAGATAGGCGATCGCTTTCTCGTAGCTTCGCTGAGCGAGATGAACTCGGCCGAGCTGGGCTTTCACGGTGATCCCGTTGTCGATCTTCAGGCCCTTCTCCAGAACCTGGATCGCCTCGGCGGGATGTCCCTTGAGATTCAACTCCTCGGAGATGGCGATGTACTCGCCCACCGCCTTCCCGGTGGAACCCTCTTTGGTGTAGATGTCGGCGAGCCGCGACCGGGTCTTGAGATCGGACGAGTCGATCTCGACCATCTTGCGCAGGGTGTCGGTCGCTTCCCTGAACCGCCCCCGCTTCAGCTGATCCTCGGAGACAACCTGGTACTGACTCTTGGCCTCCATGACCAGACCCTGCTTGGCGTACAGGTCGGCGAGCTTGGCGTAGGGTTCGATCACCGACGGATCGAGCTTGTTGATCTTCTTCCAGATGGCGATCGCCTTCAGGTGAAAACCGTCCCTCGAGTAGAAGTCGGCGACCTTGGCATATTCGTCGCCCGCCTCCCGCATCTTCCCGATCTTCGCGAACAAGTCGCCGATCTTGTTGATCGTGTTCCAGTCGCGAGGGTTGTCCTCCAGCAACTGGCGGAACAACGGGATTGCCTGTTCGGGTTTTCCCGCCTTTTCGGCCTTCTCGGCCTCCTGGCGAGTCTTAATCGGGTTGATCTTGGCCAATGGTTTTGGGTCGAGGGCTCTGATCTGGTGAAAGGGCGGCTTTGATTATCTCTGGAGAGAGCCTAAAAGAGCCACCCGGTCCGTTCGATAAACGACTTCCGATGAAACAGCGTCGGACCCAAAGTCCTCAAGGCCTCGAGATGAGCGGCGCTCCCGTAGCCTTTGTTCTCCTTGAGGCCGAAGCCAGGACAAGTGGCGTCCCACTCTTCGATCATACTGTCTCTGCGGACCTTGGCGATGATCGAGGCGGCGGCGATCGAGACCGAGAGGCCGTCGCCCTTGACGATCGCCTTCTGGGGAATGCCCTCGAGCGGTTCGTCGATACCGTCGATGAGGACCAGTTTCGGCGTGATCGACAAGCCCAGGACCGCACGCCGCATGGCCAGATGGGTGGCCATGCGGATGTTCAGCCGGTCGATCTCCTCGACGCTGGCCACCCCGATCGACCAGGCCGCAGAGCTCTCGACGATGCGGGCGGCCAATTCGGCCCTTCGCCTTGAGGTCAGCTTCTTCGAGTCGTCGAGTCCGGTCCAGTCGAATTCGGCGCCCAGTATGACGGCGCCCGCCACCACGGGTCCAAACAGGGCGCCCCGCCCCACCTCATCGGCGCCGGCGACCGGAACTTCCGATCGCGCCGCCGCTTCCCTTTCAAACTGGTCGTCGCAGGCGCTTCGAGGGCCGGAAAGAGGCCTTTCCTCGAGGGAGCGACGATCGCGGTCGGTCTTTCTGCGGCTCAAGCGGGAACGCCGGGAGCCTCGATCGACGGTCCTTAGGAAGCCGCCTCGGCGGCGGCCTTGCTCTTGGCTTTCACCGGTTTGTCGCGCAGTTCCCTCAGGCGAAGAGCCTTGCCCTTGAGGTCGCGGACGAAATAGAGCTTCGCGCGCCGCACGTGGTGACGCTTCAGGACCTCGATCTTGTCCACCGATGGAGTGGACAAGGGAAAGATGCGCTCGACTCCTTCGCCGAAAGAAACCTTGCGGACCGTGATCGAGCGTTTGATCCCCGTCCCGCTGACCCCGATGATCAGACCTTCAAAGATCTGGATGCGTTCACGCTCCTGATCCTTGTCCTTCTTGGCCTTCGCGGTCTTCGCTTTCTGCTCCTCCTTGAGGACGGATTCGCGGACCTTGACGTGGACGCGGACCGTGCTGCCGGTGCGAAGCTCGGCGTGGATCTTCGGGTTGATGTTCTTTTCGATGGTCTCGATGGCGTTCATGGGGATTCCTATGGCTCCGGGAGCCCTTGAGTTTAGCCTAGGTCACGGCGATTTACCGCCCCGCGTCGCGACTCGCGGCTCCTCTTCAATCGCGGCGGAGGTCCGGACGGCGCACTCTCGTTGTCTGGGCGGCCTCCTCAAGGCGCCACGCCGCGATCGCGGCGTGGTCGCCGGAGAGCAGAACCTCGGGCACCTTGATCCCGCGGAAGTCGGCGGGCCGAGTGTAGTGGGGATGGTCGAGCAAGTCGTTCTCGAAACTGTCCTGCTCGCTCGACTGGTCGTCGCCCAGGGCTCCGGGGATCAGACGCACGCTCGCTTCGATCACGGCCAGGGCCGGCACCTCACCGCCCATCAGCACGAAATCGCCAAGACTCAATTCCTCGGTCGCGAGTGCTATTCGCACTCGCTCGTCGATGCCTTCATAGCGACCGCACAGGAGGACGATGCGCTGGAGCTTTGAATACGCGCGCGCCTTTCGGTGCGTGAACTTCGTGCCGCGGGGAGAGAGAAGAACGATCGGGCGCTCCACCGAGGATCCCTCCGGCATGATGGTCTCGACCGCTCGGAAGAACGGCTCCGGCTGCATCACCATCCCCGGACCACCACCGAAAGGAGCGTCGTCCACCCGGCGATGTCGGTCGCTGGTGAAGGCTCTGAGGTCGTGAGCCTCCACGCGGACGAGTCCGGCGTCGATCGCGCGCGCCACGATCCCGTGCGCGAGGGCCTGGCGAATCAGATCCGGAAAGATGGTGACGACGTCGATGCGCAGGGCCATGGAATTCGCTCACTTCCGAGTCTAGCCAAACGCGGGATCTCCTCCCGCCGGAGCGCGGGATTTGCTCCCCTTCAGGAATGGCCCGAAACCGCACCCGAGGCCTTCACTCGCATGAACCCTCCCTTGACATTCACTTCGATGATGAACGCGTCCACCAGGGGAAGAAGGGTCTCGCGTTTTCGGTCGTCGTGGATCACGAGCACGGGGGTGGCCCCCGTTTCCCAGAGATCGCTCACGGTTCCAATAGAGGCGCCCGATTCGACCCGCACGTCCAGACCTCGGAGCTCATGGTGGTAGTACGAGCCCTTCGGGAGGCTGGGCAGGGAGGCGATGGGGATCCGGAGTTCGGCGCCCCGCAGGCCCTCCGCTTCATCGATGCTGGAGATTCCCTCGAACTGAATCACCAGCCGGCCCTTGTGGGGGAAGATAGAGGCCACGCGAAAGACGGTGGCCGAGCCCGAAGGCCGAACCACTCGAACCTCGTCGAGATGGGCGAAGCGATCCTCGTTGTCGGTCAGGGGCTCGATCACCACCTCGCCCTTGAGGGCGTGGGGGCGCAGGACAACGCCGATGGTGACGCTGCCCTCCTCTTCTCTCGGAGGATTCAAGAGGGCGGAAGGGAGGCCTGCTTAGGCCGCGAGCTTCTCGGCCTTCTTGTGGCCCTTGATCAGGCTCCTCACCGTATCGGAGGGCTGGGCGCCCTTCGAGATCCAGTAGGAAACGCGGTCGGACTTCAGGACCACCTTGCCGGGATTCGCCCGGGGGTCGTAGTGGCCGACGATTTCCACGAATTTTCCGTCTCTCCACGCGCGCGAATCGGCGACGACGACGCGGTAAAACGGCTTCTTGGTGGTTCCGGTACGGCGCAAACGAATAGCGAGCATCCCTTAGTTTCTCCTGGAACAGCGTGTCATGACAACCCCGGCATGCCGAAACGGGAGGCGAGCTTGCGGAGCTTCGATCCTTTGGCGTTTTGCGCCGACATCATCTTCATCATCTTTCTGGTCTGTTCGTACTGTTTGAGCAGACGGTTCACATCTTCGACTCTGGTCCCGCTTCCCCGGGCCATGCGTTTGCGCCGCGAGCCGGAAATGATCTCCGGACGCTCCCGCTCCTGGTCGGTCATGGAGTCGAGAATGGCCACGAACTTCTTCATCTCGCCCTCGCCGTGGGCCATGTCTTCTTCCTTGACCTTGGGAACACCGGGGATCATGCGGACGAGATCGCCGATCTTCCCCATCTTGCGGACCTGCTTGAGCTGATCGCGATAGTCTTCGAGCGAGAACTCGTTCTTCGCCATCTTTCCGGCGAGGGCCGCGGCCTTGGCCGGATCGATCGCTTCCTCGACCTTCTCGATCAGACCCATCACGTCGCCCATGCCGAGGATCCGGCCGGCCATGCGCGAGGCGTCGAACAGCTCGAAGTCTTCCGGTTTTTCGCCGGTTCCCGCGAACCGGATCGGACAGCCGGTGACCGAAGCGGCCGACAGGGCGGCCCCGCCGCGCGCGTCGCCGTCGAGTTTGGTGAGGACGATTCCGGTGATGCCGATCCGCTCCTGGAACGCGGAGGCACTCGTGAGCGCATCCTGTCCGGTCATGGCGTCGGCGACGAAGAAGATCTCGGAGGGTTCGGCCAGAGACTTCTGAGCGAGGAGTTCGGCCATGAGCGCGTCGTCGATGTGCAGGCGGCCCGCGGTGTCGATCAGCAGGATGTCGTAACCCATCGAACGGCACTCGGAGATCGCCTTCTTCACGATGTCAAGGGGCGCGTCCGTCGGCGGCTGCAGGAACTTGACTCCGATCTGGCCGGCCAGGATGCCCAGCTGCTCGCGGGCCGCGGGTCGGGCGACGTCGGTCGAGACCACGAGGGGATACCGACCGTTCTTCGAAAAGTACTTCGCGAGTTTCGAGGTGGTGGTGGTCTTGCCGGAGCCTTGCAGACCCACCATCATAATGACGGTGGGCGTCCGTTTCGATTCCTTCAGCCGCGGCGAAGTGGCCCCGAGGAGGCCGATCATCTCGTCGCGAACGATTCGCACCACGGCCTGCCCGGGCGACAGGCTCTTCAGGACCTCCTGGCCAATCGCTTTCTCGCGCACGCGATCGAGAAAGTCCTTCGCCACCTTCAGGTTCACGTCGGCTTGAAGGAGGGCGGCGCGGATGTCCTTCATGGCGGCATCGATGTCGGCTTCGGTGAGCGAACCACGACCGCGCAGCGACCGAAATACGCCTTGGAGCTTGTCGGCGAGAGAATCAAACATCGGCGAATCGCGGAGTCTACCCGTGAGGAGGAGCCTTGTGGCGGCCCCCCATGGTTTACGAGCGCATCAAACCCGCGAGTTCCTTCAGAAGTTTGGCGGCGACCCCTGCGGTCATCCCGTCGACGTCGGACGCGGGCCGGAGTTCCACGATGTCGGCTCCCACCACGGGCTCCTTGACCCGATGGAGGACGCGAATGATGTCGCGCACGCTCAACCCGCCGGGTTCCCGGTGGGCGACTCCGGGCGCGAATGCGGGATCCAGGGCATCGAGATCGATGCTGATGTAGAGCGGCCCGCGTGGGATGGGAACGGTCTGCGGGTCGAAGACGGACATGGTCACCATGGTCACCCCGAACCTCTTCGCCTGCGCGGCCTGGTGGGCGTTCTTGGTGCGGATGCCCGCCTGCACCAGGCGTTTCGCCAGCCCCTCTTCCATGATGCGGGCGAATGGAGATGCGTGCGAGAAACGATTGCCCTCGTACTCGTCATAGAGATCCGGGTGGGCGTCGAAGTGAAGGATGCTGAGCGGACGGCGCCTTGATGCCATCGCCCGAAGCACCGGGTACGTCACCGAGTGATCGCCGCCCAGGAGCAACGGCTTCAAACCGCGGTCGAGCAGGCCGGCGATCGCAACTTCAATACGCTCTCGATCGGCCGCGTCCTCGTGAAGACGGAGGTCGCCTTCGTCGCGCAAGGCCTCGGGAGACGACAAGTCAACACCCCGCTCGCTGGTCAGGTTGGAGGCCCCGCTCCAAAGCGCCTTGCGAACCGCGCCCGGACCAAGTGCGGCCCCCCGAACGTGCGATGAATTCACGTCGGTGGGCAGGCCGAGCAGGGCCACGGTCGGCCCGGACCGGGCGGAGACCGGTCGCCCCGAACCCTTCAGAGAACCGCGCGGCGCGCGGATTTTCAGCGCGCGAGCGGGCACGACGTCTTACTTGCGATTCGTGGTGAAGCGGACGAGGACGCCTTCGACGAACGTGGCCTCGATCTCGTCGCGCCCGTCGTCGAACGTGACGATCCGGCATTCGAGGGCCTGGTCTCCGGGGCAGGCTCGGTCGCGCCGCGCCTTGCCCAGCGCATCCTCCATCTCGCGACGAGGTGTTCCCTTGCGCCAGTCGCGGTTCTGGGACGCCCGGTCGATCGAAGTGGACGAGGACGACCGGGATGCGGTGGATGACGAAGACTCGGCGCGACGGCTGCTGCGACCCGAGAAGTCCACCCACGGATCCAGGTAGCGCTCGAAGCCTTCGGGGGTCAGCGCATCGGCGGGAACGTTCTTCTTGAAGCGCAGGTTGAATCTCGAACCGCTCTTGAGCGCCCGGTCCAGGTCCCGCTCGCGGGCCCTCTGGTTGTACTCCTCGACATCACGGTTTACGCGCTCGTCCCGGGCCTGCCGGTCGCGCCGCAGGTCCTCGAGGTCGCGCTCGAGACGCCGCCTGCGATCGCGGTCGGTCTCGTTCTTGATCTCCTTCTCGAGGTCCTGCTCCCGTACCGTCTTGCTGGAGTAGGCGGCGCTCTTCGTGGTGGTGTCCGTGAACCAGTTGAAACCGCCGCCACCGAGGTGGAACTCGATGAGATCGCCCTTGACCTTGATGTAGGTCACCTGAATGACATCGCCTTGCTGGAGGGCGGCGTCGTGCTCGAGGATGCGGTCGCCATTCTCCTTGAGGTCGAAGGGAACCTCCCGGTCGAAGCGGAGGTCGACGCCCTTGTGGCTCGCGGGCATGTCGACGCGGATCGCGACCTGGCGGCCCATGAAGGCATTCTTGAGCGCAGCCTCGCCCTGGGCCTCGGCCTGGGCGGCCATGAGCACGGCCAGAGCGGCGGAGATAGAAAATTTGAAACTCACCGTTGTTCTTGTCCTTCCTGAGTCTGAGAGCAATAAACCTGAGAGCGATGAATCAATCGCCAACCAATGATCCGAGGTTGAGACCCGTTGCGGGGGTGTCGGCAGAAACGATCCTGGCCTGGCCGTCCCGGGCGGTGACGTTCTCGTAGACGCCGGTCTCTCGGCGGACCAGCTTCGAGAAGCCCATGCTCTTGAGGGCGACGTCGCCCTGCGGGAATGACAACGCGGGCGCATAGACCACGAGTTCGACCGGAGCATCGAGCGGCGTGCCCTCGGGACCGATCAGCGCCCGCCGGCAGAGCTCGCCCCACGTCTTGATTCGCTCGTTGACGCCGTGCCGAACCTCGATGACGAAATCGTTGTCGGGACAGTGGTAGTCGTACCTTGGCATGATTGGGTCGGTGACCGCCTCCATTATCTCCCAAGCGCCCCTCGGCGACCCAGCGAAGCCGTTCGGGGTGGCGATTGTGGGCGGCGGTGCGGCGGGACTCGCGACCGCGATCTTTGCCGCGCGAGCCTCCGCCTCCTCGAAAGTTATTCTGCTGGATGGCGCAGGATCCCTGGGGGCCAAGATCCTGGTGTCCGGCGGGTCCAGGTGCAACGTCACCAACGCCCGAGTCGAGGCGTCCGATTTCTGGCGTGCCGGTTCGCCTTTTGTAAGGCAGGTCCTGCGCGCCTTTCCCGTCCCCGAGACCGTGGCCTTCTTTGAAGAGATCGGCGTCACCCTTGAAGAAGAGCCTCTGGGAAAGCTCTTCCCCAGGACCAACAAGGCCCGCACCGTCCTCGATGCTCTGCTGTCCGAAGCCAGGCGCTTGAACGTCGACATCCGCACCTCCTGCCGGGTCCACGGGCTCACGCGTCACGGCGCGCACTGGATCCTCGAAAGCTCCGCGGGCCCGATTCAGGCGAGTCGCGTCGTGCTGGCGACGGGCGGCCTCTCCCTGCCCAAGACGGGGAGCGACGGGGAGGGCTACGCTCTGGCCCGGGCCCACGGCCACACCATCGTGCCCACCGTGCCTGCCCTGGAGCCCCTGCTCCTCGGCGGCGACTTTCACGTGGGTCTCTCTGGAATCACCCACGAAGGAGCGATCCGAGTGGTGCGGCCCGGGCACAAGCGGATCGAGCTGCTCGGACCTTTGCTTTGGACTCACTTCGGGATCAGCGGGCCGCTGGCCCTCAATGCGTCCCGCTTCATGCGCCGCGCCCAGGTCGAGGCCTCGAGGGCGGAGATGTCTCTGAGTTTCACGCCCCTCCTCTCCGAAGAAAACGTCGATCGGCGACTGATTGCGGCGACGAGGGAGCGGCCTCAGAATCCGGTGGCCACCGAGGTCGGCCGCGCCTTTCAGCTCCCCCAGGCGCTGGCCGTCCGACTGGTCGGGACGACCATGGACCGGGAAGAGACCCTGGCGAAACTGACCAGAGACGGCCGGCGCAGACTCGTCCACGCCCTCACTTCCTTCCCCCTCGAGGTGGTGGGCGGACGGGGCTATAACTTCGCCGAGGTCACCTCGGGCGGCGTGTCTCTCGAGGAGGTGAATCCGAAGACGATGGAGTCGCGGCTCGCCCCGGGCCTTTACTTCGTGGGCGAGATCCTCGATGTCGATGGCCGCATCGGCGGCTTCAATTTCCAGTGGGCCTGGGCCACCGCGAAAGTGGCGGGGCGAGCGGTTTCAGGCCTAGTACCGTCGGGACGGGCCGCTGCGACCGCGGCCTCCTCCGCCGCCGCCCGCCCGACCCCCGCGCCCTCCCGCATGGGGACGTGACGAAGCTCTTTTATGCGCGGCCTCGGCCACCGCCTCCGCAGCCACGGCCGCGGCTTCCTCGGGGTCCACCTCCACGGGAATGACGACCTTCCGCTTCTCATCCCGCCACACCTCGAGCAGCGAAGCCACCACATGCCGGCGATCGTCGCGGGCCAGGAGAACGTCGGCCAGGGAGAGCGCGTCGGGCGATCCCGCCCTCTCCTTGAGAATCATATCCAGAACCCGCTCGGCGGTCCGGCGCGTCACATCGTCGGACGAGGGAGGCCGCAGTTCCTTCACCTCGATGTGGTACCGCTTGACCAGCCGGTTGTAGTTCATGATGTCGTGGGCGGAGAGCAGACTGATGGCGCGTCCCGACTTCCCGATCCTTCCGGTGCGGCCAGCGCGGTGGATGTACTGCTCCGGAGAATCCGGGGTGGAGAAGATGAAGACGTGCGACACATCGTCGACATCGATGCCGCGCGAGGCCACATCCGTAGTGGCGAGGACCTTGATCTTCCCGTCGCGATAGGCCTGCAGGACGCGCTCGCGCTTGCTCTGCGACAGATCCGACGAGAGCATCTCCGAGGGAAGACCCCGCTGCTGCAGGAACTCATGGACCTTGCGCGTCTCCTCGCGGGTGTTGCAGAAGACCATCGCGGAGGTCGGCTCTTCCCAGAGCAGCAGGTCGTACAGCGTCTGTTCCTTTCGCATGCGCGGCACGATGCAGTACACATGCTCGACGTCGGTGACGTAGACCTTGTCTTCCGAAAGCAGGAGCCAGACGGGCTCCTTCAGGAAGTTATAGATGAGGTGCTTGATCGAAGCGGGAATGGTGGCCGAGAACAGAAGGGTCTGCCGCTCCTCCGGCACGAAGGCGACGATCTTCTGCATCTCCTCGGCGAAACCCATATCGAGCATGCGATCGGCCTCGTCGAGGATGAACATCTTGAGGTTCTTGAGATCGAGGGTGCCCCTGCGCAGATGGTCGAGCACGCGACCGGGCGTCCCGGCGATGAGTTGAGCCCCCGCTTCGAGCAGATCCATCTGCCGGTCCATGGAATCGCCGCCGTAAATGGCCCCGACTTTCACTCCGCGCCCCTTGCCGATCGCCCCCAGTTCCTCGGCGACCTGGACCGCCAGTTCGCGGGTCGGAGCCAGGACCACGCCCTGGACCCCCTTGAGGTTCAGATCGACCTTTTCCACCAGAGGGATGCCGAAGGCGGCCGTTTTCCCCGTGCCCGTGCGGGACTGAACCACGAGGTCCTGCCCCTTGAGGGCAGGTGGAATGGTCTCGGCCTGGCACGGCGTCGGGTGATCGTAACCCTTCTGGATGAGGGCCTCGAGAGTGGCCTCGGAGAGCCCGAGACTGCGAAAGGTGGCGGGAGCAAGCGTCATGTAGACGTCATTATCCCTCGCTTCCGGTTTCAGAAGAGCGCCGCCAGCGAACCCGGGCAGTCTCGACTAGAATTCAGATGCCATTTCATTCATCCTTTCGCCCGTCATGAATTTCAATCAAAAGGAGTAGTTCCCATGAGTCTCAAGGACAAATACGCCGGCCTCGTCACCCTCGCCGGTACGGTGGGAGGCACCAACGTCACCTCCAAGGAGGAAGGCGGGAAGTTCAAGTTGGGGGCGACCGTGCCCTACCAGCTCGAGAAGGACGCGATCTGGGATGCCATCAAGAAGCACGCCGGCTGGGAGGCCGAGGTCGAGGCCGATGTGCGCACCACGAAGACCGACATCTACGGGATCTGGACCGTGAAGTCCGGAGACACCCTGGGCAAGATCGCGAAGAGCGCCTACGACAACGCGGGCAGCTACATGAAGATCTTCGAGGCCAACAAGGACATTCTCAAGAATCCCGACATGATTCAGGTGGGCCAGAAGCTCACCATCCCGAACAAGTAAGCGCGACGCGATGTTTCATCTGATCGGACAGGCCATTTTCGGCCTGGTGGTCGGCATCGTCGCGAAGCTCCTCATGCCGGGCAAGGATCCCGGCGGGTTCATCGTCACCGCGCTCATCGGTCTGGCCGGATCCATGGTCGGGACGTTCCTCGGCCGGGCCTTGCGGGGCGGCTCGGACTACGCATCGGGCTGGGTGATGTCGATCGTCGGCGCGATGCTCCTGCTCGGCGCGTATCGCTGGTTCTTCGTGAAGAAGTAGTCGCGTCGCAAGAAAGCCGTTCGCGGGCCGGATCGCCCCAAGGGCGGTCCGGTCTTTTGTCTTGCTTTCGCCCCGAGATCTACTGCGGCCGGGGCAGGAACGCTTCGCAGGAACGCACCGGCTGGGGCGGATAGCGCTTCAGGATCGGGCAATAGATGAAAGTCGATCCCCTGTCGGTGGTGACGTGGCGGGGCGGGGCCGCGCAGGCATGGCAAAGGCTTGAGGGGAAGGGCTGGTTCTCCAGAACCGCGCCTTCGTCGTCCGGGTCCTTGTTCATGCTTCCACAGAGCCTACGCCGCAGTTGAACAATTGAACGCGGTTATCGTTTATTACTTCTAGAAGAGACAAGGGTCGCCCCCGGAGCAGCGCGACCGATCATCATCACCAGGAGAAAAATCCAATGAGCGCGATGCACGTCATCGACTACAAGATTCATGGCGGGGACATGCAGTTCGTCGAGATCGAGCTCGACCCTGGCGAGGCCTCGGTGGCCGAAGCGGGCGGCATGATGTACATGGATGACGGAGTCGAGATGGAAACCATCTTCGGCGACGGGTCTGGCTCGAGCGGCGGTTTCATGGGCGTGCTGATGGGCGCAGGCAAGCGGCTCCTCACCGGGGAGTCGCTCTTCATGACGGTTTTTGTCAACAAGAGCTCGGGAAAGAAGAAGGTCGCCTTCGGCGCCCCTTATCCCGGCACCATTGTTCCCGTGAACCTGTCGCAGGTGGGCGGCGAACTGATCGCGCAAAAGGACTCCTTCCTGTGCGCCGCCAAGGGAGTGTCGATCGGAATCGCTTTTCAGAAGCGCCTCGGAGCCGGTTTCTTCGGGGGTGAGGGCTTCATCATGCAGCGCCTGCAGGGCGACGGCCTGTGCTTCGTTCACGCCGGGGGCACGCTCCATGAAAGAACGCTCTCTCCCGGCGAGGTCCTCCGCGTCGACACCGGCTGCATCGTGGCCTTTCAACCGACGGTCGACTACGACATTCAGTTCGTCGGCAAGGTCAAGTCAGCACTTTTCGGCGGCGAGGGTCTCTTCTTCGCGACCCTGCGCGGACCCGGCAAGATCTGGCTTCAGTCTCTCCCCCTGTCGCGCATGGCCAACCGTATCGTGGGCGCCTCGAAAATCGCCGGACGAGGCGGACGCGAAGAGGGCTCCATCCTTGGCGCGGTCGGCGGGATGCTCGGCGGCGACAACAATTAGGTCAAGGGGGCCGGACACGCACCCGGCCCCCTTAACAAACCCCTGGCCGGCGCCCGGCGAGTCTTCTTGAAGTTCGAATCGCCTGAGTGAATCAGGCGATTCGACGCGGGAGCCGCCGGGCTTCAGCCAAGTCTCTTCGGACGCATCGGCCTTGTGGAACGGCCCATCTCAGGCGCTCTGGTTGCCTCACCCTCGGGCGAGGATGGAGCGGGACCGGGAAGCGAGCGGGTTGCTTGCGCCGGGGCGTCGAGAGCGAGTCGCCGCGATCCGTCTGCATCCTTCGCGGGTCGCCGAGGCGAGCAAGGAAGACACGAGTCCGAAGTTCGGTCGTCACAGTCTGACGCGCGAGCCGTACCCGGCGCGGCAACCCGCTCGATTTCCGGGCCCGCGGGCCATAACGAGAATGCTAGATGTTCGAGGAAGAGCGCCTCGGTCCAAGCCAAGACGACGCATCCTGCGAACGCGGGGCCGCCACCACCCCACCCGCCTCGTTCGGCTCCTCAGGCGCCGGTGACGGTCACCTTGATCATCTGAATCGGGGTCGACGGCCGGTCGCCTGCGGCGGTCCTGGTCGAGCCGATCTTGTTGACCACGTCCATGCCCACACTCACCCGCCCGAACACCGGGTGCTTCGACGCGCCCGGCGAAAAGAAGTCGAGGTAGCCATTGTGGACGGTGTTGATGAAGAACTGACACGAGCCGCTATTGGGCTGGCCGGTGTTCGCCATCGAAAGCGTGCCGGGCTCGTTCGAGATCTTCGCGTTCGCCGGGTGCTCGTCCGGAATGCGACCGTGGGGCGAATCGCCGGTCCCAGCACTGCGGCTCATCGGGTCCTTGCTGTTCGGACAGCCGAACTGGATCATGAAGTTGGGAATCACGCGATGGAAGTGAAGGCCGTTGTAGAAGCCTTCCTTCGCGAGCTTGATGAAATTCCCCGCGGTGATGGGCATGAGGTCGCTGAAGATCTCCGCGGTGAAACTGCCAAGAGAGGTTTCGAAGGTTGCGGTGGGATTCGCCATGGAGGGTTCCTTTCCCCCGGGGCCTAGGCGGGGTTCGCCGGGGCGGGGGTTTCTGGTTTTTGGGGTTGAGTGAGGCCGAGTGCGACCAGCCACATGAGAAGAAGCACGCTCATCGAGACCATGGGCGGCCACGACGGATCGAGATCGTAGACGAAACCGCCAATGAGAGGACCGATTATATTGCCCAGGGACATGGCACTCTGGTTGATGCCGATCAACCGCCCCCGAGCAACCCCGGGCGCGTGAAACGTGAGCAGGGCGGCGGCGCAGGGCATGGCGATGCCGCCTCCGATCCCGGCCAGGGCCGAGCCCGCGGCCGCGGGGACGATGCGGGGGAAGAAGGCCATGATGAAGGTGCCGATCACGCGAAGGAGCCCCCCCACGATCACGCCTTTGGCTTCGCCGATTCTCTGCACCACCGGTCCGATGAGGCCTCCCTGCGTCGCGACCGTCACCAGGCCGACAAAGATGAACACCACTCCGGTCGCGCGCTGGACCTGCTCGATCGGCCAGTCCGGCAGCACGACCTTGTCGACCCAGAGAATGAAGACCGAGTTGAAAGCGAAGACCGCAATCTGACCAAGCAGCCCGATGGCCAGAAGCCGGGCGATCTGGGGATGGGAAATGATGTGCCGGGTCGAGCCCTCGGGAATCGGGACGGCTCCGGTCCGCTTCTCCGGCGGCAAGGACTCCTTCAGGAGAAAGGTCGAGAGCAGAATCGTGCCCGCCGAGGCGAGGGCGGCGCACCCGAAGGTAATGCGCGGACCGAAAGCGGCCGACATGAACGCGCCAAAGGCCGGCCCGATTATGAAGCCCAGGCCGAAGGCGGCGATGATGAGACCCATGCCCTTGGCCCGGTCCTTCGCGGGTGTGATGTCGGTGAGATACGCCTGGGCCACCGAAATGTTGCCCCCGGTCAGGCCGTCCACCAGACGCGCCACCACCAGGTAGATCGGCGACTGCGCCACCGCGGTGAGGATCGCTCCGGTGAGGGTCCCGAATTGTGAGGCGATCAGCACCGGTCGCCTCCCGATTCGGTCCGACAACCGGCCAAGGATGGGGGCGCCTATGAATTGGGCGGCAAAGAAGAGGCTGGTGAGCCCGGCGATCTGAATTCCCGAGAGCCTGAAGAAGCCTTCCGCATACACCGGGAGAACCGGAATGGTGATCCCCAGTCCGATGACGTCAACGAAGACTATGAGGAAGATCGGGAACTTGGCGGAACGGAAGAAGCTGGTCATCGCTCGGGGCTGGGCGGAGGCAGGCGGGAGGCGAAGCGTTCGGTCGAAGTCTCAGCCGCGCTTGCGCGCGGCCGCCGCCGAGGAGGTTACTGTGTCTTGGGTGCGTTTCTGAATTCCGCCGCCCGAGGTCCGCCTGAGAATTGGGGGTCATCGCGTATCCTAGAAGTTAGAACGCGCGTCCCGCGGTTACCGATGACCACGCACACTCCCTCCCAGATCGGTCGATATCGAATCGAGCGCGAACTCGGCCGCGGCACCATGGGCGTGGTCTACCAGGCGCGCGACTCCACCCTGGGACGAACGGTCGCCCTGAAGACTTTCAGCACCATGTCCGCGATAGCACCTCACGAACGCGAGGCTTTCGAACAGCGTTTTCTCTCCGAGGCGCGTATCTCGGCGACCCTCGATGATCCGGGCGTGGTCGCGGTGTACGACGTGGGCCGCGATTTCGAGACCGGCCTGCTCTACATGGCCCTCGAGTATGTGCACGGCGAAACCCTCGCGGTCGCTTTGTCGCGCGGGCCCATGCCCTGGGTGGAAGCGGCTCGCATCATCTCGAAAGTGGCGAAGGCGCTCCAGGCCGCACACGCTCAACACATCGTGCATCGCGACCTCAAGCCCGCGAACATCATGCTGACCACCTCCGGCGAGCCGAAGATCATGGACTTCGGCATCGCCAAGGCCAGCGCCGCGCAGCTCACGATCGCGGGCCAGGTCTTCGGCACGCCCGCGTACATGTCGCCCGAGCAGGCCCAGGGCGAAGACGTCGACGGCCGCTCCGATGTCTTTGCTCTCGGGGCCGTTCTCTACGAGTTGATCACGAACACGCGACCGTTCGAAGCGGCGACCATGGCGACGACATTGACCAAGATTCTGCGCGACGAACCGAAGCCGCCATCGAGCCTCGTCCGGGTCCCCCGAACGCTCGACGCGGTCATCGGCAAAGCCCTACGGAAGGCGCGAAACTCCCGTTACGACACCGCCGCCCAGTTCGCCGCCGATCTCGACTGTGTGATCTCGGGCCGGCCTGCCCTTCACGCCACCCAACTGAGTCCGCTGGAGACCATGGCCATAGACGGCAGTGCGGTCCCAAGGCGCACGGCCCCGGGAGGTGCCGGGGGCGACCAGACTCCAACCGAGCGGAAGCCCCCCTGGTCCGGGGCCCGTCGCCCCCTGAGAGTTGCGGGGGCAGTCGCCCTCGGAGTGATCCTGGGAGTGGGCGTGGTCTTGATCTTCCAGGAACGCACGAAGAGCCCGGCCGCGGTTTCCATCGTGGCGCCTGCGAAACCCGAAGGGCAAGCAAGGTTGGAGCCGTCCGCAACACCTTCGACCCTCCCCACCCCGGTTTCGGTGCCGGCGACCACGCCCGAAACAGTTCCCCTATCGGTCGAGGCTTCGGGGCGCGCGGGCCGGATCACCCTCGACCTCAAGCACCCCTTCGCCAGCGGCACGCTCCGGGTCAAGGTGGACGAGCGCGTGGTGTTCGCGAACAACATCACCGGGATGCCCGTGAAGGTCATGGGCGCCCTCTCGGGTTACGACGGCCGTTTCGGCACCGACCTCGTGATTCCGCCCGGAGAACACATCATCAAGGTCGAAGTGCGGTCGGGCGAAACCGAGTTCGTGGAATCGAAGCGCGTGCAAATCCGACCCGGCGAGCGCCGCCATATGGTGGCGGTGGTCGGAAAGACGTTGACTCTGAGCCTGGAGTAAGACGCCGCGCGAACTGGCGCGACCGTGGTCCTCGGGATCAAACGATCGGACGTTCCCGGGCCGCCATCTCTTCCGCGGCGATGATGGCCGCGGTTTCCTCGTCCGAAGGCGTATCGCGGACCGCCTCCAGGTCATTGACCAGGCGAGTGGCCGCCACCACGAACACGGGAACGGCCAGAACATTCATCAGGGGAAAGAGCAGCACGGAGGCCACCCCGAAGCCGAGGGTTTCGGGACGGAAGCGATGGTGGAAGGCCTGCCGCTCGAGGAAATCCATGCCGCGCCGGAGCAAGACCGCGTCCGTATTCTGAAAGGCCACGCGGTGCCCGGTGAAGGCGAGAGCGAGAAAGGGCCCGAGGAAAGGAACGAGGCCCAGGGCCATGGCCACCGGCGCACCGAGGGCGAAGTACGCCGCCGTCTTCGACGATTGGACGATCTCCCAGCGCAGACCCTTGGAGCCGCGGACATTCAACCCGGATAGCTCCTCGACCTTCTGAGAAAGCTTTTCGAACAACGGACCGAGGAGAGCGAAGGCGAGGGCAAGAGCCACGATGGCTCCGGCGGCGAGACTCCCCGCCCAAAGCCCGGTCAACACCACGAACGCGAACCAGACCGGAATCGTCCGCAGGCCCTCTCCAAAGAGCGACTGCTGGACGCGGCCGGCCCAGAAGGCCCCCGAGAAGACGCCGATGAGAACGAACAGCGCAGCCATCAACAGAGGTGAAACCGCCACGGGCCACAGGCGCGGATTTCGCACGAGGAAGACCGCCCCGCCGGGAATGTAGGAGACGCCCGCGAGGAAACGGACGAGCGGCGTCAGGGATCGGGGCGGAGGCACGGACTCCGAAGGCTAGCCGAAATTGTCGCGCATCGAATACGAGCTCGGCGACCCCCGGATGTACGGCGCCCTCACCGCCGCCTTTGCTCAAACGTTCGACGTAACTTCAGACGAGATCCTCGGCATCGGAACCAAGAAGCCCACGCCACGCGAATGACCGACATCGCTGATTCCGGTCCCAAGGCGTGCTCGATACGGCCTGAGCACGCGATCGGCTCGGTTTCAGTCCGGCAGGCCGAGGAGGGCCGGCACCGAGAGATCCTCATCGAGCGCGGGCCAGTGGATCTCTTCTCCACCATCGACGAGTTGGTAGTTGCGCCGATCGGCATCGGAGGCGGTCTTGATCCTCGGGAGCCAGTCGAGAGGCACCGAGATCCCGCGGCCGTCTTCAAGGTGGAACACGATCGCGGTCGCGGTGAAATCGACCGAGGCGCAGCGCGGCTCACTGCTGATCAAAGTAGCCACGCCACCGTTCGAGGAATTCGTCTGCATGTTCGCGGGTGAGTTCATGGGCGCGCCTCAGTTCGGCCCGGGTGAGACCGCGTGATTTCGAAAGCGAGACTGGGCCGAGCCAGAACTTCGCCTTGCCCGAGCCTTTGCGGACGTGGACATGGGGCGGTTCGCCGTTCTCGAGGCTGAAGAAATAGAAGCGAAAGCCCTCGGCGAGGAGCAGGGTTGGCATCGAATCAGGCGCGTCTCCATGGAGTCTTCCGTCGTTGGAATTGTACACTTCGCCCGCACCAGCGTCGGCGCCACAAACCACGCGGGACCGCGCAGCGAATCGCTCGCGCTAGCGCTTGGGCCGGATTCACTCCAGCGAAGCGCCCTCACGATGCGGCGATTCGCGGAGCGGTGGGGAGGCCCGTGACAGCGGCCACCAACGAAACATACAGGCCGCTGGCGCGGGCGTTGCCCGGAGCGAGCGCTTCAGGAAAGAAACGCCGAGGCCCACCACGCACCACGCGGCCCGAGAACACGGCACGCACGAGCTGAGGGCGAGCGCGAAGCCTGGCCCTGGGCCACGCAGGAGCTCGCAGCACGGGCGCGACGACTGAAACCACGGACCACGAGCCACGCGAGGCCTCGGCCTCCGTTTTGACGACGCAGGCGCGCGGACAACGGGGGCGACGGCATGAAGCGCGCACAGACCACAGATGAGGCCTTGCGGCCCGAAGCCGCAAGGCCGACCACGACGGCAAGGGCCGCGAAGCGGACCGCAGACGAAACGCGACCAGGCCTCGGGCGCGCAGCGCCTGAGGCCCACAGAACAAACGCAACTCTGCGCGCTTCATGACGGCGCACCAACGAGCGCGCGGCGCTTGCGGCCACGGCGGCGGCTCCCTGACCGACCACGAGAACAAACAGACAACGCGAGGGCGAGGCGTGCGTGTCCGAGAATGAATAGCGTTTATCGAAGCCGAGCCGCCAGAGAAAGCACGGCCGCCCAAGGATGTCGGAGGGCTCGGCTTCGATAAACGACGTTGGACCAAGCCGCTGGTGACGACCCCGAGAGGGCGCTATGGGCTTTGATTGTTCGATGCCGTCCACTGGACGGCGCTCAACAGGTCCTTTGGTGATCGGGGAGGCTGGAGTAGTGCCGACGGATCAGTCTCGATCGATGCTTCAAGGGAGGCAGCATGGCGCCGGCAGAGTGGCGTGGCCATAGGGCGTGCCGCCGCTGCGATTTCGAGACGGACGGTCCGCATTCGATGGATCTTCCGGGTCTCGTCGTGGTCCTTTGGGTCTGCATCATGCGGCGACTCGAAAGGGCGGTGGTCGCGGACGCTCCAACGGCTCAGGGATCATCGTGCCGGTCTTGCACTGGGGACATCGGGTCAGGTCAACACCGGTGAGATCGAGGACGACGTGCCTCCATTCCTTCTCGTCAGTAGCGTCTGCGCCGGCGTGATCCGACGGCTCTGGCACGCCGACACCCCTCGCGAGCGCCTTCCGAGCAAGGACAAGCCTGGTGCCGAGGCTGGGCGGAGCAACAGGCCGTAGTGCCGGATCTTCACGAAACCTTTGGGAAGGACGTGGAGGAGAAAGCGCCTTATGAATTCCTCGTGCTTGAGCGTCGCGCACTTGCCGTGCTTCGTGGAAAAACGCACCCCGTTCTCGTCGACGGCCTGAAGGCGAAAGTTCGAGATGCCGACCCGGTGGGTGTAGCGGCCGAGATACTTGTAGACCCCCTCCGCGCCGCCGAAGGGACGCTTGGCGTAGACCACCCACTCCTTTCGGTAGAGCCTTTCCTTGAAGGCGGCCCAAACGTCGCCCTCGGTGAGTGCCGCAGACTGTCCACCGAATACGAGGTCGCCCTTGTCCCTGGCCCGGACGAGAGCGTCCATGAACTTCCCTCGGAACAGCCGGCTCATGACCTTGATCGGGAAGAGATAGCGTCCTCGATGGCGACTCACCCATTTCTCTTCGTCAAGGCTCAGACCACCGCCGGTGACGATGCAGTGGAGATGAGGATGGAAACTCAAATCGCGCGTCCAGGTGTGGAGCACGGCGGTGAGGCCCAAAAGCGCGCTCAAACGGGCCTCGTCGTGGGCAACTTCGAGCAGGGTCTTGGAAGCCGCTTCAAAGAGAAGATCGAAGATGCGGCTTGGGTTCTGGAGCGCCAGGGCGCGCAGCTCTCCGGGGAGAGTGAAGACGACGTGGAAGTAGTGGGTCTTCAAGATGCGCGCCATCTGCCGGTCGAGCCAATGGGCCTGGGCCAGGTTCTGGCACTTAGGGCAGTGTCGGTTGCGGCATGAGTTGTAGGCGTTGCGAGTGAAGTGGCACTGGTCGCACACATCGACGTGGCCGCCGAGCACGGCGGTGCGGCAGGTCTCGATGGCGCGCATCACGCGCGCCTGATCAGGGGTCAGAGCGTGGGTCGCTCGGTACTCCTGGCCGCGGGCGCGGAAGATCTCCGCGACCTCGAACCGGGGCCGCTCTGACCCCGAGACGGGGCAGGGCGACGTTTGCAAGACGCCGCCTTAACGCAGCACGTCCCCAGAAGGCGTGCCGAGCGCATCGAACGGACTCTTGATCGTAGCGAGACGCTCGCGGGCCACATGCAAGTAGCGCAGGGTGCTGTTGATATCGGCATGCCCGAGCAGGATCTGAATGGTGCGGACATCCGTGCCCATCTCGAGAAGATGCGTGGCGTAGGAGTGCCGGAGTATGTGAGGAAAGACCCGCTTCTTGATCTGGGCGGCTCTGCCCGCCCGGCGCAGAGCGGAACTGACCGAATCCCGCGTTATCGGCCGACCCGGAACGTCCCCAGGGAAAAGATACGGAGGCGCCGGCCGGAGGAGGCGCCAGTATTCACGCAGGACCCCCAGCAGTTTCTCCCCCAGAGGCAAGTCACGATCTCTGCCGCCCTTGCCCTTACGGACATGAAGGACCCCCCGAGTGGAGTCGATGTCCGTAACCAGGAGGTGCACCGCTTCGTCGACCCGGAGCCCTGTCGCGTACATGAGCGTGCACATCGTCCTGGGCCGGAGCGGCGTGATGCAGCTCAAGAGCTTTGCCACCTCCGACCCGCTCAGCACGTGGGGAAGGACCAACCCCGGCCTCCTCGGATGCTTCAGACAGGCGACCGCCTCCGGTCTCCGGAGCGTGACCCGGTAGAGGAATTGGAGGCTGGCCAGGCACACCCCTTGAGTCGATGGGGCGACCCCCTCGTCCTTCACGAGGTGCAACAAGAAATCCCGGATCTCTCGCTCTCCCAACTTCAACGGGGAGCGACCCTGGTAGTGGTCTGAAAATCGCTGTGCGTATCGGAGGTAGCTCTCCTGGGTGATGGGAGCCAGCCCCCTCAACTTCATGTCGTCGGCCATGCGGTCGCTAAGTGCGTGTTCTCGGACATGCGCGGCTCGACCAGAGCAAACGGACCAACGCGAACGCGACAGCACAACGTCGGCCGCGCCGTGGCTTTAACGACTACGGCTCGCGCAGCGAGCCCTCCTTCTGCATGGGCAGCTTGTTACAGGTGCCACACTCGGGGGCGGCCGGAACGCCGCCCCCAACGTGACTCCGATGGAAGAACCGTCCACATAGATGACAGAGCAAGGCATCTCTCTGTCGAACTTGGAGGTTGCAGACGACGCAGGTCGTCGGGACTATGAAATCCATCGGGCCTCCAATTAGAAACTGCCCACCGCGCACCCTCCACCAGTTGCAAGGAGCCAACTAGCTTCGATGGCACTCAAGGCAGCCAGCCCTCTCGCGGCAAGTTTGGCTGCATTGGCGGCAGATAGTTTGCCCGACTCTTCCAAGTAGACGATCCAGTCTGCTGGTCGGTCAATCCGCTGGCGGTACAGAGCCAAGATGTCCCTCCATGACCCAACTGCTCCCGTGGGAAACTCGTGGTCATAAAAAGGCAGCTGAAGAAATGCTGCCGCCAACAACGCCCGCGCGGCAAGATCGGTTCCGACCAACCTGCCACAGGCGCGGAATCTGTCCCTAAAACTGGCACTAAACAAATCGGCACCTGGACTGCCGAAGCTCGTCTGACCACCGAACGGATTGTGAGTCTGGCTTGGGCCGTACGGTGGTTGCCCAGGGCTGCCGGGGCCAGGGTCGCCAGGGCCATTTGGGCCGTTGGGACCCTCGGGCCATCGGGTCCCGGAGGGTCGTCTGGGCCACCGCACCCCGAACGCTTTGCCTGTGCCCCAGCGCATGGATCTACGTTGTCACTCCCAATATCGGGCCGGTTCTTTCGCCACTCGTCTCTCGCCTGACGCCGTGCATCCATTGCGGCTCTTCGACGGGCAAAAAACGCGCCGAAGTCGCTGGAGTCGTCGCACCAGCCGGAAAGGCCCCGCAGCATGCAGTCAGATTCGTCAGGGTCATCGCAGGTTCCAGTCTCGATCTCCAGCGAGGTGCATCCTGTGCCATTCCCGTCTCCCTCGTCAGGGCCGAGGCCGGTCCGATCCGAGTAGAACGTCGGGTTTCCGAACCCGTATCGATAGGTGTTGGAATCCTCCTCAGCGGGATCCGGGCTGAGAAACATTCCGAGACTGGGATCGTAGTACCGGGCATGTAGGTAAATGTTCGCTAAATCCGGGCCTGCTTGACCCGACCACGGCGCGCCCAGGAGGTCGGCCGGGGCGCCGAGCGACCGGGACCCGGAGGTCAAGCGGAGCATGTCTACCCGAGGTGGATGACTTTGACGGCGCGGGCCCGATAGATGGACCGTCCAGGCTTCTCGAGAGTAAAGACTCGAGAGCACCGACCTGGTTCGCAGCAACTACGTGGAGGGAATCCAGGGCTTGGAGGCCATACGTCGAGGCCTCGTGGAGTGCGGCCTCGGTCAGGCCCTGCTCGTCGGCCCAAACCGTCACGCTCTCAAAGAAGCGCTCGTAGAAGGCGACCTCGTTCGTGCGCTTGTGGAACGCGGCTTGAGGAATAACCTCGAGTCTCAGGAAGGCGCTGGCTGCAAACGTCCGCCCTGAGTCGAGGAGGAGTGCCAAGGCTCGCTCGGAGCGTCCCTCCCACCTCGGGCCGCGATGATGAGGACGCCAGCATCCACGTTAGGTCAGCGTCACTGGTCCGAAGCGCCCCCGTGGTCATAGCCACCACGGTTGGCGTGGACCTGCGCCAGGACCTCATCGTCATCGAGGAGAGGTATGCCCGAGGCCACGATGCGAGCTCGAATCGCTCTCAGGTCCTCCCCGAGCGTCGATTCGGCCGGCGTCTCCCCGGTGATCCGGACCCTCGTGTTCTCAGGAAGATCGAGCCGCGTCGTGGGCTTCAGGACTCCCGCCTCCCAAACTGCTTCGACCGCGATGCTCATGATGACGCTCCTTCGCAAGCGATTGTACTCTTCGGTGCCGCAACGCAACCCACGAAGGGGCTCGGACTCGCCCAGCGACAAGGATTGCGACGGGCCCGGTCCGTGCCTGGCAAACCTGAACGGCCGCGCAGCGAATCGCCTCCTCATGCGCTGAGCCGGATTTAATCCGGCGAAGCGCCCTCACGACGCCGCGATTCGCGGAACGGCGGAGGGCGCGAGGGGGGCCGGGCCGTCTCTGGCCCCCCTCGCCTAAGGAACAACGCGCTTGAAGCTGGAGCCGGACACGGGCCCTAACGCACCACGCGAGGTTTCGCGCGCCGCCTGGGGCGGCGGGCAAAGAATCACACCACTGAGATCAGCAAGGCACGTGACCGATCAGGGCCAGCTTTATATAGGTGCGCGTTCTCGGATCACGAACGCCTCGACCCCATCTACCGACCACGCGGCCGCGATTTCAACACATCAGCCGCCGCCGTGGCTTCAAGACAACGGCTCGCGAAGCGAGCGCTCCTGCTTGATCGTTCCGTGCGGAGGCGCGCAGGCGACGAGGACCTCTACTAACCCCACACTCCATTTCTCGCGAATCCTCTGGTTGGTCCAGTTGGAATGGGTGGCTGGAACCGCCTGGAATACGCACGGGCTTTATTCACAACCCTTGGACGGGTGACTCCCCGTTCAGTTCATTAGTTTCACGAATAATCCGTGGCCTTGACGACAACGGCTCGCGAAGCGAGCCTGTCCTCATCGTCAGGTTCCGCGGTTGCTTCTGTCTCCATTTTCTCTCTTCCACTCCATTGGAACCCCACCTAGGGCAGGTGACTTTCTTGGCACTTCAGCGACGCTTCGGGATCGCGCCACAGAATCCCTACGTCGCCACGGCGAAGTGCCGCCTTGATAGCGTTCTGACCGCAGACGGGGCAGCGCGCGGATCTCCAAAGTACAAACTCGGCGAGCGCAAGCAACAGTACCCCTCCGACAAGGCCCGCTGCAGCCATCCCTTCCGACTGCCCACCTCGCGCCAGGCTCAGACCGAACAGGCTGACGGCTACCCCGACGAATCGAAAAGGCCAAAGAAGGGTGAGACTTCGCGTCCGTCCCATGTGGTCGCTCACGGATGACAACCCGAGATGGCGGAGCGCACTAAGTGCCCGCCGGCTTCAATCGCGGACCCCGCAACGATCACGCCCCCGATGAACAGAGTGGCACGGGTGGAGATCTGGCCGACGGAGGCTGAAATGGTCCCCGACAAGAGGCTTGCACCTGCCCTGCCCAAGAGGTTCTGCCGGGCGCTGTGCAAGACGTTGAAGCCCGCTACTGGGGTTCCGATTGTTGCGGAGGCTCCGAAGGCATAACCCAGCGGACCTCGCATGTTGATCGAGACGTTCGAGGAAAACCGCGAGGCCAGAGACTGACAGGGACCGAAGGTTGGCGGACGATTCGCGATTTCAGTGGCCTTGGCGGTGACGATGTCTTCCGCTACTTCCTTTGCAAGGTCCTTGACTCCCGTTGGAATCTCCCCGTCGTCGCAACCCGCGGCCGCGAATCCCTGCCCGCACCCACCCGGTACAGGTGGCTCGTAACACCCGCCACTCGGATCCGCCGGATCACAGGTTGGATCGTCACCCGGCTGCTGACAACGGGGCTGGCTCTGATCCTCGCTGCAAAGCGTGGGGCGCTGGCGATTGGGACGCCTTGGCGCGGGGTAGTTGTGGTTGTTGAGGTAATTCCAGAACGACATGAAATCGCCCTGGCCGTCGTCAGGGTAATCGGCATCGACGTTCACGCACTCGGTCGCCGTGAACGTCGTCCCATCGGGGAGGACCACCTCGCATTCCAGGCCCGACGGATCTATCCCGTTTACAGGGTCGCCGCCAGCGTACCGATAGCTGTTCCGATCCGCGCCGATGGGATCCGGACTGAGGAACACCCCGAGCGCGGAGTCGTAGTACCGAGCATGTAGGTAAATGTTCGCTAAATCCGGTCCCGGCGAGGCATCCCATAGGCCTACGGCGTCAGTCAAGGGAAAGGACGTGGTCGATGTCCGTTCGGCGAGCACGGATGGGCCCGGTCCAGTCCGGCACGCCGAGGAGAGCCAGCACCGAGAGATCTTCGTCGAGCGCGGGCCAGTGGATCTCTTCGCCGCCATCGACGAGCTGGTAGTTGCGCCGATCGACATCGGAGGCGTTCATCTTCGAGAGCCAGTCGAGGGGCACTGAGATTCCGCGGCCGTCTTCAAGCTGGAGCACGATCGCGGTCGCGCTGAAATCGACCAAGGCGCAGCGCGGCTCAGTGCTGATCAAAGAAGCTACGCCAGCGTTCGAGGAATTGGTCTGCATGCTCTTTCAGAGCGGGCCGCCGCCGCGACACTCACACTCGAACATGCGGGTCTCAACCAACTCTGGACAGTCCTTCGGCACCAGCCAAGTTCGAGTCTTGTTGGAAACGATAAGTACGAAATGCCCAAAGCCGAGGGCGAAGCTCCCGTTGTCAGCAATCGATGCGGGAAATGGGAGAGTCCGGTCAAGTGCGGCGAGCGGCTCAATTCGCCGTTCCGACACCAGCCTGAAGATGCCGTTCTTGGTCGTGAAGGTTAGGTCTCCCTGTGACGTAGTGACACCGACGACCGGCATACCCTGGGTTTCAATACGAGATGGCCCCGCCTTCAGATTCGACGCGTCGAACAGGAGGATCGCTCCTCTCTCCTCCACAGTGAGCGCCGGGCCGACCAAGACGGCAATGCTTTTCTTCAGACGGAACAAAGCTCGCGACGGTTCTTTCAACAGGAGCGTCTCTTTTCCGTCGGGTTCCACCAGCCACAGCGAGCCCCCAAACTCACCGTGATCGATTGCTATGAGCCAGGATGAACCGACTTGAAGCGAGGTTCGGCGACCGCGTTCTCCACGGGGAGTGGCGGGCTCGCCAAGGCCGACTGCGCCTCTGAGATCTCGGGCTGGCAGATTCTCGATGCGCAGCTCTCCATCTACAAACTGCACAGCTAGGTCTGGCCGACCCGCCACACAGTTCCATTCATCGATCGTTGGTTGCCTGCTGAATTTGACCCAACCTGCGGGCAGACGAATGTCGAGACTCTCACCGCTTGGATACTCGCCGCCGCTGATCGTGGCGGTGTTGCAGGCCAATGTCAGGATGGCGGCCAGGATACGGATCCTCACGGTTTTGCACAGCCTGGGGTCAGGCAAAGATTCACGTAGGTATTTGATTGGTGGTCCCACCTGACGGGGTTCCCTTGATAGTTGACAATGTATTGATCCCATGGCCGATAGATTGCATCGTATCCACTCAGCCCTGGCTCACCATAGGGTCCCACGTGAGTATGACCCACGCCGTAGAGGGTGCTTCCGCTGGGACAACCTAGTGGAGTACAGAAAGACTCTGATCTGTTCGTGGAAAATTTTGTGACGTTGAAGGCATTGCCCGTCTTGCAGACGCTGAAGCAGAATTCAGAGTTGGTTTTCTGGGAAACGGGGTTCACCTTGATCAGGGCGTCCCTGGCAAGCGCATCTGCCTTGTTCAGCGGCTTCGGTGTTGAAGCTGGATTGGGCGCCGGTGTAGAGGCAGGCGTGGGACTCGGTGTGGCCGCGGGAGTTGGCGCGCGTGCGGGGATGTCTCCCGAACACTGGCCCATGGTGCCATCCGCTTGAATACAAAGGCCTTTCTCTGCCTCCCTTTCCCTCTGTTCCTGATCTTTGCTTCGCCGGTCATCGGCGCCGTCTCCGAGGCCCTCGATTTGGTCGTAGCCGGAGGTGTCGCCGCCTGCGTAGACGGTGACTTCGTCCGTGCAATTAATCGGACCGCTGTACGTGCAATCCAACCCCGTCGGATCGCTGAAGTTGGCGGGGTTGCCGCGCGCATAGCGATACGTGTTCCGGTCGGCACCCGCCGGATCCGGGCTCAAGAAGACCCCAAGCATGGGATCGTAGTACCGAGCATGTAGGTACGTGAGCCCCGTCTCCGAATCCGTTCTCTGGCCGATGTAGCCGAGTTTCTCCGTGTGCGTGCCCGTCTGCCCCAGCAGTTCGCCGTAGCTTCGATAACTCCGCCTCAGAACCTGCACGCCGGCGCTGGTGGTCGTCGCGTTGATCGACCCCAGCCGGTCCGTGTGCAGCCAGTACTTCGTCGTTCCCACCTTCTTCGCGATCACTCCAAACCCCGCGTTGAAGTACTTCGTCACCGTCGTCCCGTTGATCTCGTAGTCGTCTCCGAAGGGGTACTTCGCGACCACAGCCCCCGCCGTCTTCTTGATCCGGTCGCCATCCGGGCCATAGTTGAACGTCGTGGTGTTGCCGCCCATTACCACCTGGGTGATCAGGTTGTCGGCATTCCAGCTGAGCGTCCGGCCTCCGCCGGTTTGCAGGTTGCCGTTGGCGTCATATGCGGTGTAGGTGTTGCTCCCCGCCGCCGTCACCGCGTGCGGCCTCGAACTCCCGTACGTGTAGTTCCCGATCCGTGAGTTGGTCTGGATCCGCCCGAGCGAGTCGTAGGTCCACGTCTGGTTGTTCGCGGGCGCCCCCGTGTTCGTCGAGGAGATCAGCCGATTCATTTCGTCGTAGGCGTACGTCCAGCCTTCCGTGCCGAATGGGCTCGTCACCGCCGTCGCCATTCCCGCATCATTCAAGGTATAGCTCAGGTTCTGGAGGGTCAGAGACGGAGTGGTTGTCCCGATCGTCTTCAGCCAAAAACGATTCGCATCGTACGTCTTCGTGGTCGTGGTTCCGTTGGCGTTCGTCTGCACCAGGGGCGCTCCCATCGCATTGTAGGTGACGCTGGTGAGAATCCCCGGAATGCTGCTGAGCCGTCCCGCCTGGTCGTACCCGAGGTTCGTACCCGTGCTTCCAAAGCGGCCGATGATGTCGCCGTCCGGATACTGCATACCGCGCAAATAACCCGCGGTGTCGTAGTTCCTCTGCACCGTGTAGTTCGTGCCGTCGAGCGTCCTCGTCTGCTTCACCACCCGACCCAGAGCGTCGTAGTCGAATTGCAGTGTGCCGTTCCCCAGGCTCGACGCCACCGTGGTTGGCCTTCCCGTATTGAAGTACCCGCTCCTGGCCTGGGAATACGTCGTGGTCACCGTTTCCGTCGGATTGGCTTTCGTGGAGATCCGGCCAATGCTGTCGTAGGTCAACGTCGTCGTCTGGCCCTTCGCGTCCGTCTGGGTGACCACGCGGCTTGCGTCGTCGTAGCTGTAGGTCCAAAGCCCCGCGTCCGGATCGTTTTTCGTCAGGTTCCTCCCCAGGCTGTCGTACGTGTAGCTCCAGGGGTTGCTCAAGGGATCCACCAGGCTCGTCATCCTCCCCAAAATATCGTAGTTCCTCGTGGTCACGAGATTCCCGTGGAGGGCGGTGTATTTCTCCTCTTTCGTCACCCTTCCGAACACGTCGAACTTCGTGGTGCTGGATTGGGTCAACTCGTTCGTTTGCGCGGTCTGGAAAAGGCCCTCCGCGGAGAGGCCTGGATAACTCACGGAGCGGGTCCGGCCATCGGGAAGTGTCGTGACTGTCGATCGGTCGAAACCGTCATAGCCGAAGTAGGTAATCTTCGCCGTCGCAGTCGCGTAGTAGGGGGCGGTCTGGGCATCCAGGCCGCCCCGGGCGTTGAACTGCACGTCCGTCACTATGCTCTGGTTTGCGCTCGGTCCGCGCTTCATGGTCCGGTACGTTCGCCCCCAGCCGTCGAAATACGCCTCCGTCCAGTCGTTCGTTCCATCCGGGCCCGGCGTTTCCACCCTTGCCTTCTGCGTCGCCGGGTTTCCAAGGTTCAGGTAGCTCCGCGTCTCGAACGCTCCCAGCGGCGCCGTGGCTCCCGTGGCCCGACAGAGTTGGTCGTAGGTCAACGTCGTCACCTGCCCGTTCGGGTCGGTCGTGGTGAGCGGAGCCGCGCAGAGGTAGTCCCAGGTGGTCGACGTGTTCTCACTCGCCGCATTCGTGGCCGTGATCGGGAAAACGTGATACGTCGCGTCGTAGGTCGACGATACCGTCCTGTTGGTCGGATCCGTGGACGAGGTGATGTTTCCGTAGCCGTCGTAGGCCGCGGTACTGGAAACGTAGCGATTTCCAACGTTCAGCCAGGCTTCCGTCTTCGTCGCGTCGCCCTTCGTGGGAAGCTGGTTCCAGGCGGTGTTTCCGTCGCGGATGATGCGAGCCTCCGCCAGGAGCGGTCCTGACGCTCCGATCCCCGAATAGGTGGACACCTTGCCGGGCAGGCCCACGATGTATGGATAGTTGTACGTGTAGTTCGTTGTCGTCGTGGTTTCATCCCCGGTGAGATCGAAATCGCCGTGGTTGATCGCCTGGACTTGATTCCCGTAGCTGTCATAGGCGTACTCCGTCTTCGTCCGCTTGCCATCCGCGCACGACGGCCACGACGCGCAGTCGTAGGAGAGACCCGTGTATTGATAGTTCCAGGTGGCCGAGAGTAGTTTCGTCCGCCGGGCGGAAGCCCCGGTGGTTTCCGTCGTCAAGTACTCGTGTCTCGTCTTGTTCAGGATCTTGCTCTGGCCATCGTAGCGGGCCACTTCCTCCAGGCTTCCCGCCGCGGCGGCGTCGATCCGGAACTTCCGAACGACGACCGGGGACACCTGCTCGTCGAACAGCTTCGGCAAAGCCTCGGTCACCGTCTGGAAACCGAAGAACTTCCGTTCCGCGTCGTTCTGGGTTCCTGTCTGGTAGACAAATGTGGTCACCGCCGCAGTCGGCTGGCTCGCCGTAGGGTGCCCGTCACTCGCGGTAATCGAGGCGACGATGTACTTCGCGGGCAGACCGGCCGCTGAACCCGTCAAATGCTGGGTGGTGGTGGTGTAGGCGAGCGTGGCCGTCCCGCCGATTCCGTTCGCTGAGTGGGTCAGGAGGTCGGCCTTGACGTCCTTTGTTCCGGCGTAGATGACCCCGCCCGTGGATTCGCACAGAAGGTCCATCTTCCCGTCGCCATTGAAGTCTGCCGCGCTCAACGTGCCCCCGCAGAATCCACCCCGCCAGGTCTGGGCCGGGCCAAACGCCAGGCCATTCCACCGCCGCACTTCGATGTCGTTTGCCGGGGTTCCGGGGTTGTTGCAAATCCATTCCGCCGCGCCATCGCCGTCGAGATCCGCGGCGAGACGTTGACCGCTGACGCAATAGGGGGCGGGAACCGGCGCTTCAAGAACTGTGAAACGGCGGCCCGTGTGCAGGCCCGCCCTGAGATTGTTCGCGCAGGCCGCATCGGTTGCGCCGTCCCCATTCCAGTCGCCAAAGCTGTATTCATTCGGCGAACAGAAGCCGGTCAGAGCGATGGTGTCGTAGAAGAAGAAACTTCCTGCGGAGAGGAAGGTGAGGACGTCGCCGCTATACGTGTCCGTGCAAGACCAGTCATCCCGCCCATCTCCGTTGAAGTCCGCTTGTCCCTGCGCGGCCATGTTGCCGTAGGGCTGCTGACAGCCCAGCGTGCTGAACACGCTGGAGCTGAAGCTCGTGCCTGTCGACAGGCCAACGAACTGATTCTGCGGCTCCTCGCCTGGGATGTAGCAGGAAATATCCAGCTTGCCGTCGCTGTTGTAGTCGGCCACTTTGCCCAGCCTCGCGCCGTTCGTCCGGCACTCGTAGTAATAGCCGAAGTAATCGTACCCGCCGATATGGCCCCAGTAGGAGATCGCTCCAAAGTCGATGCCGTCGGACAAGCCGACGTAGGCATTTCCATTCCAGCTATCGAAGAAGACAATGTCGTCTCTTCCATCGTTGTTGAAGTCGCCCACACCGCGGATGAAGTCGCCCCAGCCGGCCCAGATAGTCGGATTCAGGAAACCGGTCGCCGTCGCCAAAGAAACGGATACTGTGCCATTGGCGTCGCGACACACCGAGTCTTTCCGTCCGTCGCCGTTGAAGTCCCCGAAAAAACGTGGCTCGGCGCCGCAACTCGCGCTATAGCCGTTAACCAGGGATCCGGAAAGGCGAACGTCGCTCAACTGCTCGCCGTCACCCAAGATGTAGCCAACGACATTCATCGGGTAGGTCGTTGGAACCACGTGGGTGGCCTTCGGCACACCGTTCACAATGAGCACGACTCCGGTGGTGGCTACCTGTAGACGCACAACCTGGCCAGCGGAGACCGGGTACGGGCCCGCGACAATCACGCCACCGGCCAGCAGGGACACCTCGCTGCTTGGCCAGACGTACACGCCATACTGGCCGAAGTAGAGAACCCGGTTGGCCCCCGGTGTATACGTGAAATCCAGGTAACCGGAGCCACTCGAGAGCGCTCGGCTTCCCGAGGCATACTTGTATTGATCTGGTTGCGAGAGGGACTGCAGCGTGTTGCCGGAGCCCACGGTAGTGGTGTTGTGCTGGTAGATCCAGACGACATTCTCCAGAGCGGTCACCGCGGGAGGGCCGGCGTTGCTCAACTGCACGTCGCCGGTGAACGAGGCGATCGCGACGTCGGCCACATATGCGAAGCTCTGCGCGGGGAGCGCGGTACCCGAGGTAGTGTTGCCCGAGCCGTCAACGACCGCATCCTTCCCGTATGTCTGGACCGACGTAAGCAGCGACTTCCCGGTCGCCGCACTTGTCGTATAGGAGACCTTGTAAGCCCGGATTTTCGTCCCACCCGACAGACGGACCACAACGCTCTTCAGGCGCTCGCCGAGCCGGGCAACGTCGTGGATTGCGCCGCGTGTGAGCGGTCCGTCGGGGCGGACTTCGCGGAAGAACTCGATGGTAATGCCGTTGTAGGTCACC
Source organism: Vicinamibacteria bacterium (assembly GCA_031412915.1). GTDB lineage: Bacteria > Acidobacteriota > Vicinamibacteria > Fen-336 > JAGNNV01 > JAGNNV01. The sequence continues at coordinate 55,826 of JANODX010000045.1, forward strand.
GAGGCGGGATAGGTGGCTCCATTCACGCCGTCCGCGTTGAGCGCCCAGTTGTAGTTGACGGTGTTGCCGTGAGTGTCGACCACCTTGCTTTGCCCCAAACGCAGCGAGTAGGTCGGGCTTGCTTCGAATGGGTAGGTCACGCTGTGGATAGGAGCGAACTCCGTCCTCGTTCCGTCCTTTCCGTAAACCTCCCAGAGAGTGTCGCTGACCTTCTTCACCTTGAGGTAGCTTTCCTGGTGCGTGTAGTGGGTGCCGCCGGACGCACAACTCGGATAGCTCGACCCGGCCGGGCACGCGAGCAAGGTCTGGCCATCCAGAGTGAAAACGTCGCTTGAGTCAAACCGCGGGACGCCCCAGGCGTTGTTCACGCGCTCGATGACGCTGAAGCCAGTGAGATTCCACCCCATGCCGGCGAAGCCGTTGCGCGCTTCGGAGGAGTATGAAAGTCCGAGCCTCGGCTCCAGGCCATGAAACGGTGGAACCTGGATGGCGAGCGATTCGCCCGCGGCACCCACAAAGTGGTTCACCCTTTGGGCGTTAGGTTCCGAGGCCCCGACCCGGGCTGACAGAGCGCCGAGCCCGAGGACGGCGGCGGCGAGCTTGGCCCTGCGGCCCCACGACAACCGAGATGCAGCCATCGATCCTCCCTCCGGTACTTCAAGGGTTACTAGGGGTATTCGTTGTTGGACCCTAGAACGAGCACAGTGTATCCGTACTGTGTACGCCGGTCAAAAGGTCTTTTCTTATGACCGTTTGCGGAACAAGACTGCGGCGGCATTGGGCAGGTTGTCCTGGAGAGGTCCCCGCAGCAGGGCGTAGAGCGCGCACATGGAAGCGCGACCCGAGGGAGGAGCGCCTGCAGTTTCACCACCGCTTGCCGTGCTGCTTTGCCGGTGCTAGGACCGTCTCTGCGTAGGGGACTTCTGCCAGCAACCTGCCTCCGACTCCCACGGCCGTCCATCCAAGCGGCGACGGCGCGGATCGCCACGCTGGCCGACCCTACCTTTATACTGACCCGGTGATCCTCATGAGACTGATCGTTCTCCTCGGTTCGGCGCTGGCCCTTGCGGTCTTGGCCCCCGCGGACGCAGCGGCTCAGACCCCGCAGGCCCCGACCCCTCGCCAGACTCAAGCCGACGACTACACCCGCTACGAGCTTCTGGATCCTTCCTCCGCGAGCTTCCGGATCCTCTACGAAGTCACCGCCACGACGCCCGGCGCCACCCACTTCTGGAATCCGATCCGCAAAGGCAGCATCGCCAGCAACGAAAGCGTCTCGGATCCGACGAACGGCAAGCCGCTCAAGTTCACGGAAGTTCCGGGCGCCGAGGCCCGGGCGAACGGCTTTGGAGAAGCCGAGCTCGACACGCGCTATCTGCAGATCGAGTTGCCCCGTCCGGTTCCCAAGGATGGCGAGGTCCGGCTTCTGATCGACAAGACCTACAAGGACGCGAAGAGCTACTTCGTCGAACCGGCCACGGGCTTCATCGTGTTCTCGCGATCGCTCGGGATTAAGCGAAACTCCGTGGTTCTGCCCGAGGGCTACGACGTGGTCGCCTGCAACTACCCCTCGCAGGTCTTCGCCGAGCTGGTCCCCGCGGGTGCTCCGGGGCAAACCGCCGGAACCCGCCTTCGTATGAGCTTCATGAACATCGGTCCGGACGCGGTCTCGTACCTCGTGAAGGCGCGGAGAGCAAAGTGAATCCCATCCACCTCGCCGGCCTTCTCCTTGCGGCCCAGGCCGCGACCACGGCTCCTGTCCGGCCGGGATCCGATCCCGCGTTCTCCGAACGCGCGCACCAGGATCGGGAGATCGTCTATTTCCTGAAGCCTCCCGAGACTCACTCCTTCGATCTCTACCACGACGTCACCATCTCCGACGTCGGGGAGACCTCCTACATCAACGTGGTCCGGGCCGGCAGCAAGGTCTCCAATCCAAGTGCGACCTGCCTCGACACCGGCGAAGCGCTCAAGGTGGAGACCTTGCGCGGCGACGAGATCACCAGGGCGAAGATCGACATCGGTGAGCCGGTGAAGGCGGACAGCGAAGCCGCGGTGGTCCGGTTCCCCGCCGTGGCCAAGGGCACGACCACCCGGATCCGGATTCGCGAAACCTACACCGATCCCGCGCGCTACTTTTTGGAAGGTGACGTCCTCATCTGGGATCGGTCGTTCGGCCGGCCTCAGAACGCGGTGATCCTGCCCGCGGGCTACGCCCTCCTCCGTTCCGCGTTCCCCGCCCAGATCTCCCTGACCGACGACGATCGGATTCGCCTCGACTTCGTGAACCCGCGGAACGACGAGGTGCGGGCGCTCATCCACGCCCGGAAACGGCCGTGAAGGAGGTCCTCGCCGTCATCCTGGGGGGTGGTCGTGGGACCCGGCTCTTCCCCCTCACCGCTCACCGCTCGAAGCCCGCCGTCCCCATCGGGGGCAAGTACCGGCTGATCGACATACCGATCTCGAATTGCCTCAACTCCCACATGCGCCGGATCATCGTCCTCACCCAGTATCTTTCCGAGAGTCTGAACAAGCACATCGCCCAGACCTACCGCTTCGATCCTTTCACCGACGCCTTCGTGTCGGTGGTGGCGGCCGAGCAGACCGAAGACGAACAGCAGTGGTTCCTGGGCACAGCCGACGCGGTGCGCCGGGCCAACCGGCATATCCGCCATCACGATTTCGACGATGTCCTCATCCTCTCCGGCGACCAGCTCTACCAGATGGATTACCGGAAGATGCGGGAGACCCATGTCACCGCGGCCGCCGATATCACGGTCGCGGTCACACCGGTCGATGAGGCCGCGGCCCCCGGTTTCGGGATTCTGAAGGTCGACACCACGGGACGGATCGTCCACTTCCATGAGAAGCCCCGGCCCGACGAGCTCGCGGATCTCAAGTCCGAAATCCCCGGGGGAGGGGAGGGCTACCTCGCTTCCATGGGCATCTACATCTTCAAGCGCGGGGCGCTCGAGCAGACTCTGTCCCTCGACGCCTCGCTGGACTTCGGGAAGCACATCATTCCTGGCTCCATCGCGAACCTCAAGGTGCAGTCGCACATTCACCAGGGCTACTGGGAGGACGTGGGCACCATACGCTCGTACTACGAGGCGAACCTGGCTCTGTGCCAGCCCGTGCCTCCCTTCGATTTCTACGACGTGCAGACGCCGGTGCACACCCACGCCCGCGCCCTCGCCGCCACCAAGATCGAGGCCGCGAAGATGAAGAACGCCCTGGTTTCGGAGGGGTCCATCATCGTCGACGCCGAACTCGACCGCGCGCTGATCGGGATCAGAAGCCGGATCGGTCGGGGCTGCGTGATTCGAAACAGCCTTGTCCTGGGCGCCGACTTCTATGAAAAGAACACACCGGATCCGGAAAGCGGCTTGCCCGCCATCGGCATCGGAGACAACAGCGTGATCGAGAATGCCATCATCGACAAGAACGCCCGGGTGGGAGCGAACGTCCGCCTCACCAACGAAGCGAAAACCGAACAGGCGGACGGACCCTGCTGGTACATCCGCGACAGCATCGTGATCGTGCCCAAGGACACGGTCGTTCCGGAAGGAACGGTGGTGTAGGAAGGGGCCCGGGGGAGTCCCGGAGCCTGCCCGCGCGGAGCTTGCTTGCGCTGACCTTTGTCGAGCGCTTGCACTGAGCCTGTCAAGCGCCTGCGCTGAGCCTGTCGAGCGCCTGCGCTGAGCCTGTCGAAGCGTCTAGAATCTCTCTGCTGCTCCGGCGTTCGTCCGATTCGACTGTTCCCCGCTTCCACCTCTGGAATCCAAAAGAAACAACGATGACCGCCGTCGCCCAAACCCTGAGCTCCCCCGGCCTTCTGGCCACGACCATCGCGAAGAAGGTGGTCATGGCGCTCACCGGCATCGCCCTCACCGGTTTCGTACTCGCGCATATGAGCGGAAACCTGCTCCTCTACCTGGGCCGAGACGCCATCAATGCCTACGCTGAGTTGCTCCAGTCGAAGCCGCCCCTGGTATGGTCGGCGCGCGCCTTTCTCCTCGCCTGCGTCGGCCTTCACATCTGGGCGGCCACGTCCCTCACCCTGACGAACCTTGCGGCGCGGCCCGTGGGATATCGAAAGAACGCCTACGAAACTTCCACCTACGCCTCGCGGACCATGGTCTGGGGCGGCCCGATCCTCCTCATCTTCATCGTGTATCACCTGCTGCACCTCACCGTCGGTTCGGCTCATCCCGACTTCGTGCGCGGCGACGTCTACCACAATCTGGTCACGGGCTTTAGGAATCCTCTGGTGGCGTTCTTCTACGTCCTCTCCATGGGAGCCCTGTCCCTGCACCTCTTCCACGGGGTCGCCAGCATGCTGCAGACCCTCGGCCTCTCGCACCCGCGATACAACGGTCTGCGCACGATCATCGGCGCAGCCTACGCGGCGTTGGTCACGGTCGGCAATCTCTCTTTCCCCCTCTCAGTCTTCTTCGGTCTGGTCCGATGAAACTCGTTTCCCAGTCACCCACAGTCCCGCCCGATAAGAGCGCCGACCGATTCACTCGGGCGGCGCGACCGGGGGCCTTCTGGATAACTTCGCTCTCGCGAACTCCTCCAGGACAAAGTCGCTGCGCTGCTGAGAAACACGTTCGAGAACCGCCCGGTCCAGGCGCTTCTGGTGAAACGGTGGCTGAGCTTGTCGAAGCCACTGGCGGTCCCTTCGACAGGCTCAGGGACCGTTGGGCCGCGTTTCTTCCAACAGTCATGGACGTAGTCCGTGAACCGCCTCGTTTGCGGGGGGCTAAGCACCGCATCCCGTTTCCCACTGCGGCCCCCCAGCTCACGATGGGTCCTGTCCGATGAAGCTCGTTTCCCACGCCCCGTCAGGACCCATCGAAAAGAAATGGGAATCCCATCGCTTCGAGATGAAGCTCGTGAATCCCGCCAACAAGCGCAAGCACAGAGTCATCGTGGTGGGCACAGGCCTTGCCGGCGCTTCGGCGGCGGCCACTCTGGGCGAACTCGGCTACAACGTTCTCTCGTTCTGCTACCAGGACTCGCCTCGGCGCGCTCACTCCATCGCGGCCCAGGGCGGCATCAACGCGGCCAAGAACTACCAGAACGACGGGGACAGCGTCTTCCGGCTCTTCTACGACACGGTCAAGGGCGGCGACTTCCGGGCCCGCGAATCGAATGTCCATCGCCTGGCCGAGATCTCGGTCAAGATCATCGACCAGTGCGTGGCCCAGGGAGTCCCCTTCGCGCGCGAGTACGGCGGGCTCCTCGCCAACCGGTCGTTCGGCGGCGCCCAGGTGTCGCGGACTTTCTACGCCCGTGGCCAGACCGGTCAGCAGCTTCTCATCGGCGCCTACCAGGCCATGGAACGCCAGGTCGCGGCGGGCACGGTCCAGGCCTTCTCGCGTCACGAGATGCTGGAACTCGTGGTCATCGAAGGCGTGGCCCGCGGCATCGTCACCCGCGACATGGTCACGGGCAGGATCGAGTCGTGGGCGGCCGACGCCGTGGTTCTCGCCACCGGCGGGTACGGCAATGTCTTTTACCTGTCGACCAACGCGAAGGGCTGCAACACCACCGCGATCTGGCGCGCTTACAAGAAGGGCGCCGCCTTCGCGAACCCCTGCTATACCCAGATCCACCCCACCTGTATCCCGGTGAGCGGCGATCACCAGAGCAAGCTCACCTTGATGTCCGAGTCGCTGCGGAACGACGGCCGCGTCTGGGTGCCCCTCACGACGGGGGACAAGCGCTCGCCCGACCAGATTCCCGAGGCCGAGCGCGACTACTTCCTCGAACGCAAGTACCCAAGCTACGGCAACCTGGCCCCGCGCGACATCGCGTCGCGCGCGGCCAAGCAGGTCTGTGACGAAGGCCGGGGTGTGGGGCCCTCGGGTTTCGGCGTCTATCTCGACTTTGGCGACGCCATCTCGCGCCTCTCCGAAGGCAAAGTCGCGGAGAAGTACGGCAACCTCTTCGAAATGTACGAACGGATCACGGGCGAGAATCCGTACAAAGTGCCGATGCGGATCTACCCGGCCATCCACTACACCATGGGCGGCCTGTGGGTCGATTACAACCTTCAGAGCACCATCCCCGGCCTCCATGTCATCGGCGAGGCGAACTTCTCCGATCACGGCGCCAATCGCCTGGGCGCGTCGGCGCTGATGCAGGGACTGGCGGACGGTTACTTCATCCTGCCCTACACCATCGGCCACTATCTCGCGACCACGAAGCCGGGCCGGGTCGCGACCGATCATCCGGAGTTCAAGCAGGCGGAGGCCCAGGTTTCGGCCCGGAACCAGCGCTTCCTCGACATCAAGGGCAAGCGCACGGTCGATTCGTTCCACAAGCAGCTCGGCAAGATCATGTGGGAAGACTGCGGCATGGCGCGCAACGAAGCCGGCCTCGCCCGCGCCCTCCAGGAGATTCCCGCTTTGCGCGAGGAGTTTCACCGGAACCTCAACGTCCTCGGGACCTGCGACGAGATGAATCAGTCGCTGGAGAAGGCCGGCCGGGTTGCCGACTTCCTGGAGCTCGGTGAGCTGATGTGCCGGGATGCTCTCGAACGTCGCGAATCCTGCGGCGGACATTTCCGCGAAGAGTTTCAGGAGGAGGGCGAAGCCAAGCGCGATGATGCGCATTTCGCCCACGTGGCCGCCTGGGAGTACGTGGCCGACGACCAGGCCCCGAAACGGAACATCGAGCCGTTGAACTTCGAATACGTCCACCTGCAAACCCGGAGCTACAAGTGAAGCTCAAGCTCAACGTCTGGCGACAGAGGAACGGCGCGGCGGTGGGAGGCTTCGTGACCTACCACGCGAACGAGGTGTCGAAAGACATGTCGTTTCTCGAGATGCTCGACGTACTCAACGAAGAACTTGTGGGAAAGGGCCAGGACCCGATCGCCTTCGACCACGACTGTCGCGAAGGCATCTGCGGGTCGTGCAGCATGGTGATCAACGGACGCCCGCATGGGCCGCAGAAGAACACCACGGCCTGCCAGCTCCACATGCGCCAGTTCAAGGATGGCGCCGAGATCACGGTCGAACCGTGGCGGGCCAAGGCGTTCCCGGTCATCAAGGACCTGGCGGTCGACCGCGGGGCCTTCGACCGGATCATCCAGGCCGGAGGCTTCGTGTCCGTGGCCACCGGCAACGCGCCCGACGGCAACGCCATCCTGATCGCCAAACCCAGCGTGGATCGGGCCTTCGACGCGGCCGCGTGCATTGGCTGCGGCGCGTGTGTCGCCGCCTGCCCCAATGCTTCCGCCATGCTCTTCACCTCCGCCAAAATCGCGCACCTGGCCCTGCTTCCCCAGGGGCAGCCCGAGCGAATGGAGCGCGTGCGCAACATGGTCGCGGCCATGGACGCCGAGGATTTCGGCGCCTGCTCCAATCACGGCGAGTGCGAAGCGGCCTGCCCGAAGGGGATTTCGCTCGAGAACATCGCGCTCATGAACCGCGACTTCGTGAAAGCGACGCTTGGAAAGCGGCCGGAGCGTGCGGCCTCCGGCGACTGAGAAGAGCGTCGGCGGATGGCTGAGCGTGTCGAAGCCACCGTCGGCGGGTGGCTGAGCTTGTCGAAGCCACCGTCGGTGGGTGGCTGAGCTTGTCGAAGCCACCGCCGGCACCTTCGACAGGCTCAGGGTCCGGAGCGGGCGCCCGGGACACGCTGATGGGTGCCCTTTCCCGCAGGGTTCCAACACCGGCATGGCGCGCGCTGGTCTACGCGCTGCTGCTCGCCAGCTTCGCGGCACCGGTGAGCCTGGACCCGGGGTCGCGTACCTTCGCGCCGGGACCGGACACCCGGCTGTATCTGTGGACGCTTGGCTGGGACCTCCATGCGTTGAAGACGGATCCTCTGCACATCTTCGACGCGAACATCTTCTATCCCGAAAAGCAGACCCTCGCCTACTCGGAGCATTTGATTGGCGCCGCGTTGCTGGCCTTCCCGCTGTCGCTCTTCACTTCCAATCTCGATCTGCTTCTGAACTTCGTTCTGCTCCTGGCCACGCTCCTCACCGCTTTCGGGTGCGACCAGTTGGCCAGGGCGTGCGGGGCGTCGGCTCGGGGCGCCCTGTTCGCGGGCATCGTGGGAGGGTTCGCCGGTCCAAAACTTGCGCGGCTCACCCAGGCCCATCTCGCGACCCTGCATTTCGTTCCCTGGGCGCTCGCCTTCGCCATCAGTTATCTGCGCGGCGGCAAACGACGCGATCTGCTCATAACCCTGGCCCTCTTCACACTTCAAGCGATGACCAGCGGTCACGGCGGTCTGTTCCTGGCCCTTGCTCTGGCCGTCCTCTTCGGCGCGGCGTTCATCTCGGGGAAGGTGAAGCCTGCGCGGACGATGCGTGATTGCGGGATCGCCTCCATCCTGCTTCTGCTCGTCAATATCCCCCTGATGATTCCGTACTATGAAGTCCGCAACCGGGTCGGCCTGACCCGCCTCATCGAGGACGCCGAGGGCTACGCACCCTCGCTCGGCAGCTGGCTGCAATCCCCCACCCGCGTACAGGCCCTCATCACGGCAGGCTTCGACTCTTTCCGGCCCAGCCTCGAGCCGGCAAACGCCGCCTTGTTCCCCGGTTTTGTATTCCTGAGCCTCGCGGCCGCCGCGTGCCTGGGCATGATTCGAGATCGAGAGTCCCGCACGATGGAGGCACTCGGCATGGCTGCACTCACCATATTCACCCTCTGGCTCGCTCTCGGCCCGTCCTTCGGCCTCTATCGATGGGCCTACGCGCTCGTCCCGGGCTTCGACCTCATCCGCGTGCCGTCGCGTTTCTTCCTGCTGACCCTGACCGCGCTTTCGGCTCTTGCGGCCCTCGGGCTCGATCGGATCCGCCGCCCGGGGCTCGCCTGGGCGCTGATTCTCGTCGCCACCATCGAGTGCATCCCGGTCCCGTGGGACGCCGCGCCCGACCCTATCGTGACGCCGCCCATCGATGCGTGGCTGAGTCGGCAGCCGAAGCCCTTCCGCGTGGTCGAGCTGCCGATCCCCCTCCCTGACAATTCAGTGCGGCAGGCCCGCTTTCATTCGGAGTTCATGATTCACGCAACCTCTCACTGGCAGCCGCTGGTGAATGGCTACAGCAGCCTCGTGCCCCCGTTCCACATGAAGCTCTATGCGGAGCTTCACGAGTTCCCGACCGAGGCGGGCCTCGCGGAATTGGAGCAAGTGGGCGTGAACTACGTGATCGTCCACACCGACATGTACCAGCCGGACCGCTGGGCGGAGAAGGAAGCGGACATCGCGGCGTTCGGCGCCCGCATTCGCCTACTAAGGGTGGAAGGCGAGGGCCGGGCCTACGCGATCGGGCCCCGCTGACGTTCCGCGTTTGGCGCGGCGTCGGCGCAATGCGGCGTGCTCCACGGATGTGAGACGAGGACAGGCCTCCCGATGCGGCTTCACCACCCTTCGACGCTTCGACAGGCTCAGCGCGGGCAAGCTCAGGGACCACCCTTCGACGCTTCGACCGGCTCAGCGCGGGCAAGCTCAGGGACCGCCCTTCGACGCTTCGACGGGCTCAGCGCGAGCGCTTCGACAGGCTCAGCGCGGGCAAGCTCGGGGACTGCAGTGCCGTCTCTACACCAGCAGGTGCTTCACGCCTTCGCGTTCTTCGTTGATCTCGTTCAGAGTGAGGGTCATTCGCTCGCGGGAGAAGGCGTCGATTTCGAGACCGGGGACGATGCTGATCTTGCCGTCCTTCGTGGTGCAGGGGAAACCGTAGACCGTGCCTGGAGGAATCTCGTAGCTGCCGTCCGAGGGCAGGCCCATGGTCACCCACTCGTCCTGCGAACCAAGGACCCAGTCGTGAACGTGATCGATCGCCGCATTCGCAGCTGAGGCGGCCGAGGACAGGCCGCGCGCTTCTATGATGGCGGCGCCCCGCTTGGCCACGGTCGGTATGAACGTGTTCTTGTTCCAGCCCTCATCGCCGATCATGTCCTTCACCGAGGCCCCGTCGATGGTGGCGAAGCGGTAGTCGGGATACTGGGTGGCCGAGTGATTGCCCCACACCACCATCCGCTTGATCGAAGCCACGGGCTTCCCGGTCTTCGCGGCCAGTTGCGAAAGCGACCGGTTGTGATCGAGCCGCAGCATGGCCGTGAAGCAGGAGGGCGAAAGGCCCGGAGCCGACTTCATGGCGATGTAGGCGTTCGTGTTCGCGGGGTTGCCCACCACCAGCACCTTCACCGAGCGCTTGGCCACCGCGTCCAAAGCTTTGCCCTGAACCGTGAAGATCGCGGCGTTCGCGGCGAGGAGATCGCCTCGCTCCATGCCCTTGCTCCGCGGACGCGCGCCCACCAAAAGGGCTATGTCGGCGTCCTTGAACGCGACGTTCGGGTCGTCGGTCTGGACGATTCCGGCGAGAAGCGGGAACGCGCAGTCGTCGAGCTCCATGGCCACACCCTTGAGGGCGCCCAGGGCGGGCGTGATTTCGAGGAGTTGAAGGATGACCGGCTGATCCTTGCCCAGCATCTCGCCGGTGGCGATACGGAAGAGGAGGCTGTAGCCGATCTGGCCGGCCGCTCCAGTGACAGCGACGCGAACGGGAGTCTTGCTCATGGCGGTTTGGTTCCTTCGATAGTGGATGAACTGGCAGTCGGTCCCTGAGCCTGCCTGCGCTGAGCTTGTCGAAGCGTCAAAGGGATTCGCGGTGGCTTCGACAAGCTCAGCCACCGGTCACCGTCCCACGCAGGCCAGCCTTCTATAAATTACTGATAATGGCGTCGGCGAAGCCCGAGCACTTCACCTCGGTCGGATTCTCCATCATGCGCGCGAAGTCGTAGGTGACGCGCTTCTGGTCGATCGACTTCTCGATGCCGGCCTCGATCGCGTCCGCCGCTTCCACCCATCCCAGGTAGCGGAGCATCATGCAGCCCGACAGGATCACCGAGCCCGGATTCACCTTGTCGAGATCGGCGTACTTCGGCGCGGTGCCGTGCGTCGCCTCGAAGATGGCGTGACCGGTCTCGTAGTTGATGTTCCCTCCCGGGGCGATTCCGATGCCGCCCACCTGCGCGGCCAGAGCGTCGGAGAGATAGTCGCCATTGAGGTTGGGTGTCGCGATGACTTCGAACTCCTTCGGGCGCGTGAGCACCTGCTGAAGCGTGATGTCGGCGATCGAGTCCTTGATGAGGATCTTCGACTTCCACTGCCCGTTGCCGTGGGTGGGGACGAGGGCCAGGACGGTGTTGACCTCGGCCACGAGTTCCGCCTGCTGAGCGGGCGTCATCATGGCGTAGCCCGGATCGATCATCTTCGCGTTCTCTTCCGGGGTGAGTTTCGGGTTCTTCTCGACGTTGCCGAGAACCCACGACTCGCGCTCGGTCACGACCTGGGAACGGAACTCCCCGGGTGGCGAGACCATAACCCCAGTCGCGGAACGCACCCTCGGTGAACTTCATGATGTTTCCCTTGTGGACCATGTTCACGCTCTTCCGCTTGAACTGGATCGCGTACTTGATGGCGGCGCGAACGAGGCGCTCGGTGCCCTCGCGGGAGATGACCTTGATGCCGACGCCCGAGCTTTCGGGGAAGCGGATGTTCTTCACCTTCATCTCGGTCTGGAGCCAGGCGATCACCTTCTTCGCTTCCGGGGTGCCTTCGGCCCACTCGATGCCCGCGTAGATGTCTTCGGTGTTCTCACGGAAGATCACCATGTCGACATCCTGAGGCTTCTTCACCGGGGTGGGAACACCCTTGAAGTACTTGACGGGCCGAAGGCAGGTGTAGAGATCGAGTTCCTGCCGAAGAGCCACGTTCAGCGACCGGATTCCGCCGCCTATCGGGGTGGTCAGCGGCCCCTTGATTCCGACCAGGTATTGACGGAAGTCGGTCAGGGTCTGCGCGGGCATCCATTCCTTGGTGGCGTTGAACGCCTTCTCGCCCGCGAGCACCTCGTGCCAGTGGATCCTCCGCTTGCCGCCGTAGCACTTCGCGACCGCGGCGTCGAAAACCCGCACCGAGGCGCGCCAGATATCGCGTCCCGTGCCATCACCCTCGACAAAGGGGATGATGGGATCGTCGGGAACGTTCAGAACGCCGTTTGCGATGGTGATCTTGGAGCCGGTCGACATGGGTGCCTTGTTTCCTTAAAAGTGGGGCCGAGAGAGGCGGGCCGGGGCCTGCGTGGTCGGCTTCCTATAGACGCGGGAATTTTAGCCGAGCGAGGGGGGCCTGACAGTGATTCAAATGAGCCATCGGCCCCTGTGTCCTGGCGGAATCTTGCCGCCGACGCCATCCCGCCTTCGTGCTCCGAGAACTCGGCACGCCCGAAGAAATGAGCCCCAGCCTGAACTCGCGATCAGCGCAGGAGGTGACCCTCGTCGTGGCTCTGCTCGTAACCGGTGATGGCCATCTCCTGGGCAAGGAGGTACCCGAGTTCGTCGACGCCCTCCATGAGGCAATGACGGGCGAAGGGCTCGATCGCGAATTGCGCCCGGCCTCCGCCCGGCCACGCCACGGACCGAGTCTCCAGGTCGATGACGAGGGTCGCGCTCGGATTCGCGAGAAGGGCCGCGTGCGAGGCTTCATCGATGACGATCGGCACCACGCCGTTCTTCAAAGCGTTTCGTTTGAAGATGTCGGCCAGCGAAGGGGCGATGACGGCCTGTATGCCGTTGTCGCGAAGCGCCCACACCGCATGTTCGCGCGAGCTTCCGCAGCCGAAGTTGCGGCCGGCGACCAGAATGCGCGTTCCTTTGGCTTGAGGTTGATTCAGGGGAAACTCGGGCCGGGGCCGGCCTTCCTTGTCGAACCGCCAGTCCGCGAAAAGAGACGGGCCAAAGCCCTGGCCAGAGGTGGTGGTGAGGAACCGCGCCGGGCAGATCTGGTCGGTGTCGATGTTCTCGGCGGGAAGAACGACGAAGGCGGACTCGATGCGGCGAAGAGGCTGGTTCATGCCATCAATTCCCGCGCATCGGCGATGCGTCCTTCAATGGCCGAAGCCGCGGCGGTGAGCGGACTCGCGAGGAATGTCCGCCCCCCGGGGCCCTGCCGCCCTTCGAAATTGCGATTGCTGGTGCTGACCGCGTACTGGCCCGGCTCCAGCCGATCGTCGTTCATGGCGAGGCACATCGAACATCCGGCTTCGCGCCACTCGGCGCCGGCTTCCGTGAAGATGCGATCGAGACCTTCCGCCTCGGCCTGACGCTTCACCGCCTGCGAGCCCGGAACCACGAGAGCCTTGACCCTCGCGGCCACGCGACGGCCCTTGAAGACGCTTGCGGCCAGTCGCAGGTCGGAGATCCGCGAGTTGGTGCAGCTTCCGATGAAGACCACGTCGACGGGCTGGCCTCGCAGGGGCTGGCCCGGCCGGAGGCCCATGTAACGAAGTGCCTTCGCCGCGGATTCGTCGCCGTTCGGTTCGGGCACGACACCGCCAATCGGGACGCCCATGCCCGGGCTCGTTCCGTAGGTCACCATCGGCTCCAGGGTGGACGCATCGAGCGTCGCCTCTTTGTCGAAGGCGGCGCCGTCGTCGGTGCGCAAAGCCCGCCATCGTTCAACGGCGTCATCCCAGTCCTGCCCTTCCGGCGCGAAGGGCCGGCCTTTGAGGTACTCGAACGTGGTCTCGTCGGGCGCGATCATTCCCGTGCGCCCGCCCGCCTCCACCGCCATGTTGCACAGGGTCATGCGCTCTTCCATCGACAGGGCGGCGATGGCGGTCCCCCGGTACTCGATGACGTGGCCGACGGCGCCACTCGCCCCGATCTTCGCGAGGAGACCAAGGATTAGATCTTTGGCCGTCACTCCCCGCGACAGGCGGCCATGGAAAGTGACCGACATCCGCTTCGGCCTCTCGAGGAGCAGACATTGGGTCGCGAGGACATGACCGACTTCGCTCGTGCCGATGCCGAAGGCCAGCGCGCCAAACGCCCCGTGCGTGCTCGTGTGGGAGTCTCCGCACACGATCGTTCGCCCGGGGAGAGTGACGCCAAGCTCGGGACCGATCACGTGCACGATGCCCTGCCGGTCGCTGTCGAGGCCGTACAGAGTGATGCCGGCCTCGCCACAGTTGGCTTGAAGAGCCCGGATCTGAGAAGCCGCGGCCAGATCGCTGATCTGGGCCCGGCCGCCTTTCTGGTCGAGACTGGTCGGGATCGCGTGATCCATGGTGGCGAGGGTGCGATCGGGACGTCTTACCCGGAGACCGCGATCGCGCAACACGCCAAAGGCCTGGGGCGATGTCACCTCATGAATGAGATGGAAGTCGATGTAGACGGTGGCCGGGGTGTCCGCGGTCGCGGGGTTGACCACGTGAGCGTCCCAGACTTTGTCGAAGAGGGTCCGGAGGGCACTCATGCCGCGACCTCGATCACCCGCTCGGCGGCACCTATGGCCGACAGGTAGGCCTTGAGCGAAGCCTCGATGGAGTCGGTACTCGCGGCCTGGCCAACCGTCTCCTGGTCGCGATGGCGGACCCGCACCGTCACCTCGGCAAGCGCGTCCTTTCCGCTGCTCACCGAGCGCGTGTGCCAATCGAGGAGTTCCAGGCTTACCCCGAGGGCCGAATCGATGGCCTTCAGGGCGGCGTCAAGCGGCCCATTCCCCACCCCGGAGGCGGTGCGGCGCTCGCCATGAGCCTCGATCTCCACGGTCGCGGTGGGAATCACGCCATTGCCGGAAAGCGTCTGATAGCGAATCAGGGTGTGCCGGCGCTCGGCGTGATGATCGAGCAGCGAGAGCAGGTCGTCGTCGTAGACGAACTTCTTCCGGTCGGCGAGTTCCTTGACCAGGTTGGTGACCTCTTCGAGTTGATCGGCGGAGAGCTTGACGCCCAGGCCGCGCAGGCGCTTTTCGACCGCATGCCGGCCCGAATGTTTTCCGAGGACCAGCAGGGTCTCCCCCACGCCGACGCTCGCGGGAGTCATGATTTCGTAGGTGAGCGGGTTGGCGAGGATCCCGTGCTGGTGGATGCCGGCCTCGTGGGCGAAAGCGTTCCTGCCCACAATCGCCTTGTTGGGCTGAGGCCAGACGCCGGTGATCGATGAGAGTTCGGCGCTGGTGGGGGCCAGCAACTCCGTCTTCACATTCGTATCGACGCCCAGCAGCTCGCGCCGGACCTTGAGAGCCATGACGATTTCCTCGAGGGCGGTATTCCCCGCGCGCTCGCCGATGCCGTTGATCGTGCACTCCACTTGTCGAGCACCCGCACCTATGGCCGCGATGGAGTTCGCCACCGCGAGGCCGAGGTCGTTGTGGCAGTGAACCGAGATGACCGCGGTGGGAATGTCCCGCACCAGCTTCCGCACCATGTCCGCATACTCGTGGGGCAGCGAGTAGCCCACGGTATCGGGGACGTTGAGAACGCGCGCCCCCGCTTCGTGAACGGCGCGGAGCACCTCGAGCAGGTAGGCGTAGTCGGTGCGCGAAGCGTCTTCGGCGGAGAACTCCACCTCGGGGGCGAGCGACCGGGCGAGGGCCACTCCATCGCGCGCCTGCTTGAGCGCTTCTTCCGCGGTCATCTTCAGCTTGTCCCGAAGGTGAATGGCCGACGTGGCGAGAAACGTGTGGAGCACGGGACGCGCGGCGGCGCGCAGCGCCTTTCCCGCCACCTCGATGTCCCGGGGCTTGCACCGGGCGAGGGCGGCGATCCGGGTATTCCGTATTTCGCCGCTGATCCTCTCCACCGCCTCGAGTTCGGCGAAAGAGGCGATGGGGAATCCCGCTTCGATGATGTCGACGCCCAGCCGCTCGAGCTGCCGGGCCAGACGGAGTTTCTCGGCCGGGTTCATGCTGCAGCCGGGCGACTGCTCGCCATCGCGCAGGGTGGTGTCGAAGATGGTTACGAATGTATCGGGAGAGGTTGTCATGGTTTCTTTCCTGAAAGCAAAAACCCCCAAGGTCTTCCTTGGGGGTTTCCGATGTCTCGACTGCCTTTCGCCTAGACCATCGACCCCTTGGCTCCAAAAAGGAGCCCGCTAAGGAGGAGAGAGAACTCGAGCGCCCACGACGCCCCGTCCGACCGAGGGCACGTGGTGAAGTGGGAGTTCAAGGGGTTCACGGCGAGAGCGGATGGTACACGATGTTGCTGCTGGGTGGCAAAGACGCGGACGCGATTCTGGTTGTCCTCGGCAGCGAACCGTCGCACAAACCAAGGCGGCGATCCAGAGAGGCGTGCGCCAGGTCGAGCACGTCAGCGGCCGCCGGTTCCGGGGTGTCATCGACGATCGAACTGGCCCGGCGCCAAGCCTCTTTCGCGAGCGCGAGACTCAGGCCCTTCAGTCGCATGTGCGTCGCAAGAACATTCCTGACCTCGCTCCGCCAGAGCGGCGGCGCCACCCACTCGGAGTCGCAACGGTAGACCGCGAGCGCTATCTCGGTCATCTCGCCGGGAAGAACGCAGGGGGCTATGAGGCTGGTGTCGGCGACAATCACGGCCTTCCTTCGCGGCGCGCCCGCTTGATATCTGCGGCGGTGAGCCTGGGCAGACCGGCCAGCTTCTTGTGCCACTGGCGCAGGGAATCGATCACCTCGTCGGCGGGCGGCCGGGAACCAGCCAGGCTGCGCTGGAGGGAGACGATGATCTCGCTGTTGAGGCTGCGATGGTTTTTCTCCGCGGCCGTCTTCAGACTCGCGTAGATCTCTTCGGGAAGGCGCTTGATGGTCAGGCTGGGCATGAGAGGGCTCGGGGGGTTCCGTTTCGGCACCATTATGCCACTCCTGGTTTGCGGACGAAATTCACGCTGGTCCCGGCCCGCGGTGCGCTACCCGCTATCCTCTCGCCCTCATCTCGGGAGGTTCGAATTGGATTCACGCGCACGCTCGCCTCTGGGCGCCTTCATCGTCATTGCCCTGGCCGCCCTCGCCTCGGCGCAGAACCGTATCGACACGGTGACGCCCATGGCGCCCGAGCTCGCGAGCTACGGGGCTCACGCCATCGGCGTCCGCACCCTTCGGCTCACCGACCGGAACCGCCCCGACATTCTGAGCACGAAGGAGGGCGGTCCGACCGTGCGTTACGACCGCCCGCTCAACATCGAGGTCTGGTACCCCGCGACCCTCGCATCTGGCCAGGCTCAGCGCGGCGACTACGCGAACGTGATCACCCGCGATCCTTCCGTCGTCGTGACCATACATGGACGAGCAGTCCGTGACGCGGCGCCTTCGGCCCTCCCGGGCGGCTACCCGCTGGTGATCGTCTCGCATGGCTACCCCGGCTATCGCCTCCTGCTCAGCCACCTGTGCGAGAACCTGGCCAGCAAGGGTTACGTCGTGGTCTCGATCGATCACAAGGACAGCACGTACGACGACCAGAAGGCGTTCGCGAGCACGCTCTATAACCGGCCCTTCGACGTGTTGTTCGTACTGAACGAGATGGACCTCATGGGCCGGGAGAGGGCGGGGACATTTCTGAGCGGCCTCGTGGATGTCTCTCGCACCGGGGTTGCGGGCTATTCCATGGGCGGCTACGGCGTCGTGAACCTGATCGGAGGCGGTTTCAGCAAGACCATCGAGACGCGGTCGGTGGCGCCTCCGAACCGCCTGCTCGCCGAGCGCGGAGCTTCGAACCCCGACTACTTGAAGTCGATGGATCCGCGCATCAAGGCAGCCATCGCCATAGGGCCCTGGGGAATGCAGGAGGGGGTGTGGGAAGCCGAGGGGCTGAAGGGGATCAAGACCCCCGTTCTCTTCGTCGCGGGAAGTGCTGACGATGTGTCCGGGTACGAAAAGGGAACGCGCGCCATCTACCAGGCCGCCACGAACGCCGATCGTTACCTCCTGACCTTCATCAACGCCAATCACAATGCGGGAGCGCCGATCCCGGCACCGGAGGAAACCTACGAATCGAGGGAGGGCCGATCAGCCGGGTTCAGCCACTACGCGGACGCGGTGTGGGACACCACGCGCATGAACAACATCCTCGATCACTTCGCCACCGCCTTCTTCGGCTTGCTCTTGAAGGGAGAGCACGGCAGCCAGGCGTACCTTGACGTCGTCCCCAACGGCAAGGATGGCGTGTACGCCGTAGACAAGGACGGCAAACCGACGCCCACCCACACGTACTGGAAGGGCTTCAAGAAAGGCACCGCGGTGGGCCTCATCCTCGAGCACTTGCCCCCCACGCACTAACCCCAGCATCCTCGTTGGAGTCCGCGGACCCGGGAACCGAGCGGGTTGCTGTGCCGGGGACGGCTCATGGCCCAGGGCACGCGAGCGACCCACGTCAGCTCCGTCCCCGCTCCATTCTCGTCAAATCACGGACCAGATAAGCCGCCCGTTTGGGCGACGAATGGAGCGGATCCCGTGGGTGAGACGGGCATGCCCATCCTGCGGGATTTTGGGCCCGAGTCGCCGGATTCCGTCTGCGGAGCTCGGGCCCAATAAGCGACGAGCCGAGTAGCGATTCCACCCTTCGACAGGCTCAGGGACCACCCTTCGACAAGCTCAGGGACCACCCTTCGACGCTTCGACAGGCTCAGCGCAGGCAAGCTCCGCGCAAGCAAGACCAAGCGCAGGCAAGCACAGGGACCCCCAGCCGCCGATCAGCCCGAGGTGAGGAGCGCTCCCGCTGGAGGGCATGCCCGGCTCGCCCTTGGGATCCGCGGGGCCACCACGAGAATGTCGGCAAGATCGCCTTGTCGGGGCCTCGGCCGGCGCGTCTCCATTTGACAGCGGGCCTCGAACCCGACGACAATCCGCCCCCAATGAACATCGCGAAGTCGCGCGGTCGGTTCGTCTTTACCAGCTCCTGGGGAGCGGGTGGAGGCATCGCTTAGCGACTTCACTCGGCACTTGAGGCCGGATGCGGCCCGCTCCCTTGATTCCCTCAAGGAGCGGGCCTTTCGCTTTTCTGGAGAACGAACACCATGGATCTCAATTCGATAAGAGAACGTCTGAGTGCCGCCGATGCAGCACTCGTGGATGCCCTCGCCGCCCGCCAGCGACTCATCCTCGAAGTGGCCGAGGCCAAGGCGGAAGGCACCTCGGCGCTGCGGGATGTGAGCCGCGAAGAGGACGTTCTGACTCGCGTGGTCGAGCTCGGCCGAGAGAGCGGTCTCGACCCGTTTCATCTGACCCGGCTCTTCCGCGAGATTCTCGGACACTCGCTGCGGACGCAGCAGAGTCTGCTCTCACCCGAGCAGGGGGCCGGGCCGTCGATCCTCCGCGTGGGCTATCAGGGAAGCGAGGGGGCCTATAGCCATTCGGCGGGCCTCCGCCATTTCGGCGCCCTCTCGCGCGAGGTCTTCTATCGAGGCTACGACACCTTCGACGCCATGCTCGAGGCCGTGGAGGAAGGCGAGATCGATCGCGCCATTCTGCCTCTGGAGAATTCGATCTCCGGATCCGTCACGCCCAATTACGATCTGCTCGCTCGGATGACCCTCGCCATCGTGGGGGAGGAGATCCAGGAAGTCGATCATTGCCTGCTCGCCCTGCAGGATGTGCCGGTCTCGAAGATAAGACGGGTCTTCTCCCATCCGGTGGCCCTCGCCCAATGCGGGCGGTTTCTGTCGACACTCGTCAACTGTCAGGTCGAGGCCTTCACCGACACCGCCATGTCGGCGCGACGCATTCGCGAAGACCAGGATCCCACCCAGGCCGCGATCGCGAGCGAAGAAGCGGCCATGATTCACGGTCTCGCCATCCTGAAACGCGGGATCGCCGACAACCGTGAGAACTTCACTCGCATGGCGGTTGTCGCCCGGCGGCCCGAGCCGTGCGACCTGAGGGTGCCCGCGAAGACGTCCCTCATCTTCGCCACCCGTCATGAGGAAGGCGCGCTGCTGCGCTGCCTCGCCGTATTGGCCGAGCATCATCTGAGCCTCAGCAAACTGGAGTCGCGGCCTCGCCCCGGGACGCCGTGGGAGTATCTCTTCTACGCCGACTTCGAGGGCAATATCGCGGACCCGGACGTCGCGGTGGCGATTCGGGAGCTTCAGTCGCGCGCGAGCTTCCTGAAGATACTCGGCTCCTACCCTTCGAGAACCTCGCCCGACGCGCGACCCGCCGAACCGCGGCCCCGCATCCGCGTGACCAGCGTGGCCGAAGAAGCTCCCGCGGCAACCGCACCCTCGGCCAAGGCCAAGCCGGTCAATCCCGCTCTCGCTTCCCGCGACCATCGGGCGGAGGACACGATCATTCCTATCAGTCCGGGAGTGGTCATCGGAGGTTCATCGCGCCCGGTGGTCATCGCCGGTCCCTGCGCGGTCGAATCCCTTCAGCAGGTCCGCGCGTGCGCCCGGGTGGTCAAGGAGATGGGCGGTTCGATGCTGCGCGGCGGGTGTTTCAAGCCCCGGACCTCGCCCTATTCGTTCCAGGGTCACGGCTATGAGGCGCTCGACTGGCTCGCCGAGGCGGGGGCCGAAGCGGGCCTGCCCATCGTCACCGAGGTCATGCATCCGCGGGATCTCGGGCCGGTGGCGGAGAAAGCTCACATGATCCAGATCGGCGCCCGCAACATGCAGAACTTTTCCCTGTTGCGCGAAGTCGGTCAGGTTCACCGACCGGTGATGCTGAAGCGCGGGATGATGGCTTCAATCGACGAATGGCTGAACGCCGCCGAGTACATCCTTGCCCAGGGCAATCAGATGGTTTTGCTTTGCGAGCGCGGCATTCGCACGTTCGAAACCGCCACCCGGAACACCCTCGACCTCTCCGCGGTCCCGGTGGTGCGCGAACAGACCCATCTGCCCATCATCGTCGATCCCTCTCACGCGGTGGGAGTTCGGCGCTTCATTCCGCCCATGGCGCGCGCAGCCCTGGCGAGCGGCGCTCACGGCATCATGGTTGAGATCCATCCCGATCCTCTCGCGGCCCTCTCGGATGGACCGCAAGCTCTCACCTTCGACATGTTCGAAGCTCTCATGCACAGCCTCTGAACCGGCACGGACAATTCCCACGAGAGGGCGGAGCCGTCACCCCGAGCCGCCCGCGGCGGTCTACCCCAGGGCGATGGCTCTGGCTTCGCGCACGCCTTCGATCTTCCGCAACTCGTCGAGGACCGCCGGCGGCACATCGGCGTCGACTTCGATCAGCATGACCGCCCGCCCGCCCGCGGCCTTGCGGCCCAGGTTCATCTGCGCGATGTTGACGCCGTTTTCCCCGAGCTTCGTGCCGATCCGTCCGACCACTCCCGGAGTGTCGTCGTTCTTGATGGCGAGAATGTGTCCGTGGAGCACGGCGTCCACGGGAATGCCGTCGATTTCCACGAGCCTGAACTGGCCTTCGCCGAACAGCGTTCCCGCCACCCCGAGTTCGGTTTCCGAGGTGGTGATTCGCACTCCCATCAGGTTCGGGTGGCGCATGGTCGATGAAGACACCGCCTGCGCCGACTCCACCCCGCGCGACTCGGCGCGTGACATCGCGTTCACGAACGTGATCTCCGGGTCAGAGGCCCGCAGCGCGCCCGCGACCGTGGCCTGCAGGATCGGCTGGGCCTGGAGGTCCTTGAACGTGCCGTACAGGGTCACCTCCACCTTGCGCACCTCGCCCGGCGCCACCTGGGCGAGGAACGAGCCCAGCCGCTCGCCCAGGTCGATCGCGGGCTTGATCTGGTCGTAGGCCTCGCCGGAGAGCTGGAAGAAGTTCACCGCCTGCTGAATGACCCCGTCTTTCAGGAAGTCCCGCACCTGATACGCGATGTCCGTGCCGACGCGATCCTGGGCCTCGACGGTCTGCGCGCCGATGTGCGGGGTCGCCACCACCTTGGGGTGCTTGGCGATCTTCCAGTCGACCGGCGGCTCCTTGGTATGGACATCGAGGCCGCAACCCGCCACCCGACCGCTCTCGAGGGCTGCGAAGAGAGCGTGCTCGTCGATCAGTTCGCCGCGCGCCGCGTTGATGATGCGCACGCCGGGCTTGATCTTCGCGAAGGCCTCCTTCCCGAGCATGTGCCGGGTGTCCGGCGTCATCACGGTGTGCAGCGTGATGTAGTCGCAACCCAAGAGGATCTGGTCGAAGGTCACAGCCTTGACCCCCACCCGCTCGGCCACCTGTGCCGACACGAACGGATCGAACGCCCAAACCTCCATGCCGAACGCTTTGCAGCGAGCCGCAACTTCGCGGCCGATGCGGCCGAATCCGACCACCCCAATCCGCTTGCCGGAGATCTCGGCGCCCCCCGCGAAAGCCTTGCGGTCCCACGTCCCGGCCTTGAGCGAGGCATCCGCGGCGGCGATGTTCCGCGACGTGGCCAGGATCAGACCCATGGTCAACTCGCACGTCGACACGAGATTCCCGCCCGGCGAGTTCATGACGAAGATGCCCGCGCGTGTCGCCGCCTCCACGTCCACGTTGTCGACGCCCACCCCTGGACGGCCGATCACCCGCAGCTTCTTCGCCGCCGCTACCACTTCCGCGGTGAATTTCGTGCCGCTGCGGATGGTGACCGCGTCGTATTCGCCGATGATCTTCGCGAGTTCGGCGGGGGGCATGGCCTTCTTCTGGTCGAGCGTCCAGCCCTCGGCGTCGAGGACGGCCTGGCCCCGGTCCGTCATGCCTTCGAGAATGAGGAGCTTGTAGGTCATGGTGCCGGGTTCAGGCTCTCTTGAGGTATTCCGCGTTGGCCGCGGCGATCCCCGCCCCCGGGGTGAACTTGTGACCGACCCGATGGAGGGCGATCTCCAGCGTGCCGAGGAGGCCGAGGATGTCGGTCACATCGTAGTAACCGAGATGGGCCACCCGCATGATCTGTCCCTTGAGCTTGCCCTGACCGCCCGCCACTTCGCTCCTGAACTCACCCTTGAGGATCTTCGAAACCTTCCCGATCTCGATCCCCGCGGGGGCCTTGAGCGCGGTGAGCGCGTCGCCGTGGTCGTTCGGAGCGAGGAGGGGAAGGCCGAGAGCCTGGGCGGCGCCCCGGGTCATCGCGGCCAGGGTGGCGGCGTTCTTCACCAGAACGTCCACGCCCCCCGCAGCCTCGAGGTCCTTGAGCACGGCGTCCAAGGCCACAACCAGGGAGATGGGCGGCGTCCAGGCGGACTCGAAGTTGGCCTGGTTCTTCCGCTCGCGGAGGAGGTCGAAATAGAACTTTGGCGACTTCGTGGTCTGCATCCTCTGCCAGGCCTTTTCATTGACGCTCACGAAGGCCATGCCGGGAGGCAGGGCCAGCGATTTCTGCGAGCCCACGATCGCCACGTCGACACCCCACTCCTCGGTGTGGAGCGGCATGGCGCCCGCACCTGAGATCGCGTCGACCACGAGGATGACATCGGCGCGATCCTTGACCACCGAAGCGATCGCCTTGATGTCGTGCTTCACGCCGGTCGACGACTCGTTGTGCTGAACGAACACTGCGCGGATCTTCGGGTTGGCGTCGAGTGCCTCTTTGACCGCCTCGGGTTTGACCGCGGTTCCCCACTCGGCTTCGAGGATCTGGACATCCATGCCGTGAGCCTTGCCGATATTCGCCCAGCGCTCGCCGAAGTTGCCAGCCACGAGAGCCAGCATCGTGTCGCCCGTCGAAAGCGTGTTCACCACAGCCGCTTCCATGCCGCCGCTGCCCGAGCAGGAGAGGATCAGGACGTCCTGCGACGTCTTGAAGAAACGCTGGAGTCCCTCCCGGGCACCTCTGAAGATGGCCCGGAATTCATCCGTGCGGTGATGAGGGATGTTCTTTCCCATCGCCTGAAGGGCGACGGGAGAAAGGGGAGTGGGGCCCGGCGTGAAGAGACGTGTCTTGGGGATCATGGGAGGCGCATTCTCTCGCGGCCATGCCATCTTTGGCGAATCCCGACCCTCGGTCCGGCTGCGATGGGTCCGGTAAGGTTCGCCATGGCCACGGCGAAGCGGAGGGCGCTGGTGTTTCGCATCGGGGCCCTGGGCGACGTTCTTCTCACCAGGCGGCTGACTTACTCTCTCTTCCGGGCCGGCCTGAGATCGACGATATTCGCGCCCACGCCCCACGCATCGCTGCTGCTGAGAGACCCCTGGATCGACGACGTGCTCGATTCCGAAAGTCTCGCATTCGCGGGCGCTTTCGCGGGAAGGTGGCCGGAGATTGCGAGCCGCTTCGATGTCGGGCTGGTGATTTCGCGCTCGGTCGACCTGGCTCGCGCCGCGCAAACGGCCGCGGCCTCGGTGATCCAAATCCCATCCTCGCCAACCCGTGAAGACGTCTCGATCGCACAGCAGTGGGCCGAGGCCGCGAGGGACCTGGGCCCGCCCTTCCTCGAACCGCTCCCCGGTCTCGAGGTCGGCTCGCACCGGGCCCTCATGGCCGACGCCGTCCTGATTCACCCCGGAAGCGGTGCGGCTCAGAAGAACTGGCCGGCCGATCGGTTCATCGAACTCAGCCGAACTCTCGCCCGCGATGGGTGCCGAGTGGTCTGGATTCGCGGACCGGCGGAGGAACGTCTCCCCCCCGAGGCGTCGGCTTTCGAGATCCTGGATTGTCCGGCCCTCGGGGTCCTGGGCGCGACGCTTGCCGCGGCGCGGCTCTACGTTGGAAACGACTCGGGCGTCTCCCACCTGGCCGCCGCGGTGGGGACGCCGACCATCGCCCTCTTTGGTCCCACAAACGATGCAGTGTGGCGACCCGACGGGCCGCGCGTTCAGACCGTCCGGGCGCCCGGCCGCGCGCTCGCCGAGATATCGGTCGAAGATGTGATGGTGGCGGCGGATTCCTTGACTAGACTCAGAAGGCCCCGGGTCTAAACGCGAGGACTCCTCCAAAACCCATGCCCTTACACCGAACTGCGACCGCCATCTTCCTGGCCGCTCTTGCCCTGGCGCCGCCTCCGGCCGAAGCTCAGGAAGTGAACGGCGATCGGGTGCGGTATGAGATGACCCGGGCCACCGTGGTTTTCGAATCGGGGGCTTTCTCGCCAGAAGACATGGGGCGGTTCGCTCTGCTGGCGGATCGAGGGATCGGGGACGTGGACACGCTCCTCAATCACGCCACGCCTGGAACCAGCGGCGGAGCGCGCATCATGTTCGTGGTTCGCGACTCCGTCCACATCTCCCGATCCTTCCGAAAAACCATTCTGCTGCCTGCCGACCGTGTCCGGCGTCAGGCCGCGCCCTATCTCCACGAGACCACGCACATCCTCGTGCCCATGAAGGAGGATTGTTTGTGGCTGTCCGAAGGATTCGCCTCCTATGTTCAGAGCTACGTCGCGGAGAGGATCGGCGGCTATGACGGCTATGTGTTCAGCTGGGGCGGCAATAGAAACGTAGACCGGCTGGCCCGGCGAACCTTGAACTCGGACCTTGGGCGCGCGGCTCTGCCCTGGGTCGGAGGCAGCGGAGAGCCGGAGGATATCTTTGAAAAGAGGCGCGAGGTCGCCGAGCCGCTGTACGTGCTCGCTCACTCCCTGGTGAAGTTCATGATCGACCGGGCGGGTCTCGACAAAGTCAAGACCCTGGTTCAGACCGCGGGTATCGCGAGCTCTGCGGAGCAGATCACCGGGCGGACTATCGAGAGATGGAAGGCCGATTGGCTGGCCACCCTCGCCGCGCCCCGGATCGAAGAGACCGGGGCGTCCTGGTGATGTGTTTGAGAGTCAGGGGAGTCGGCGGGTCTAGGTCTTCGGTTCACGAGACGCCGGAGGCGCGAGGGGCCGGATCGGCGCCATCTGCGCAGGGAACTTCGGCGTGATGTTCGCGTAGGCCTTCTGGAAGAGGATGAAATCCTGCTCGATGTTCCCGCTCGGGAAAATGACGTCTCTCAAGAAGCCGCCGGTCCGGGTTCCGTAGTCGATGAAGCCGCAGGCGATGGGAACCTTCGCCTCCATGGCGATCCAGTAGAAGCCGGTTTTCCAGCCAGGGGTGAGACTGCGTGTGCCCTCCGGAGCGACACCGAGGAGAAAGGTGTCGTTCGATCGTAACCACTCGGCCGCTTGTTGGACCGTGTTCTGGCGCTGCGAACGAATCACCGGAACCGCGCCCAAGCCCTTCATCAGCCAGCCGAGCAGCCCTTTGAACATCGTGTGCTTGCCGAGAAACCTGAGCTCTATGCCAAGAATGGCAGCACAACCGAGCATCCAGAAACCGTCCCAGTAGGAGGTGTGGGGCGCGCAGATCAGAACGTACCTTGGGGTGTTGGGCGGCGGCGCACCCACCACCTTCCAGCCGGTGAGAGCGAACACCAGTCTGGACAGCCCGCGTACGAGAGACGTCTGGATCAGGAGATGGCCCGGCGGTTGCCGGGAAGCCATGGGGGTCGGGAGTTCAGCGCTCATCCAGGAGCCGGAGGCTAATGGAATCGTCTCGGCGAAGCCACCAGGATCCGGCGTTTGCAGGCCATAGGCCCGCTGGGCCTAGGCCGCGGCCACGGCCGCCGAAATCTGTCCGAAGTGCCCCAGGTCGTGGCCCATCATGATGTAGACCACGCGCTCGATGCTGATCTCGCCTCGCTCCGGGTGAATCCCCGCGCGCTTCCACTGGCTCGCGGGAAGAGCGCGGAGGAGGCGGATGTTGTCTTCGCGAAGGCGGGCAAATTCCTTGACTGCCTTCCCCAGATCCTGACTGTTGTAGCTGTTCCGGGCGGCCAAGGCGGCGACATCGATCATGAAGAACGCCGGCTTGTCGGAGAACGCGGCCTTGATGAGGCGATCGGCCCACAAGCGTTCGACGTCGCGAAGATGGCAGGCGACCTCCAGGGCGGACCACTTCTCGGGCGAAGGCTTCCTGCGCAGGACGGCGTCGTCGAGCTTCCTCGTCAACTCGGCCAGTTTCTTGGGCCCCGCTTCGAGAGCCTCGAACGTCGCCGCTCGTTTCTTGATGCCTTCGATCTGGCCGAGATGGGCTTCATCGTTGCTGATGGACTGGCGGCGCAGCAGATCCGCCATCGAAAGAGGACCTGCGGTTTCGTGGGCGCCCACGCGGTCCCATTGCGCGTCCTTCACCCTCTTGAGGAGCTTGAGGGTTTCCTTCCGTAGTTTGGCGAAGTCGCGGACGAGATCCCCTAGCTTCATGCTGCGGTAATCATCACGAAGAGCAATGAGATCGCCGTCAAGGTCGGGGAGGCTGGGGTTGTCTTCGGCCAGAATGCGCCGATAGCGGCCGAGGTACGCGTCTCGCTCCATGTCGCGCATATGGGCGACGATTTCGAGGATGGACCATTTCCCCGGGCCGGGCGTCCAGAGCAGGAGTTTCTGGGGCACGCCCTTGAGCGCGGCTTTGAGCCGGGCCGGAGTCTCGGTCAGAGTCGTGAGTTGTGAGGTTCGGTCGAGGTCGGTCATTGCTCGACAGTCTAAGGGCCACGGCCCGGTCGCTCCCACCCTAAACTCCCGATCGTGATGGCCGAGGGCACAAGAGCGATGCAGGTGTGCAGGGTCGGCACTTCGGTCATGTCCGCGCTTCTCGCCTTCGACCTCGCGCTCATCGTGGTCACCGGGGGACTGTCGATTCTCACGCCCTGGACCCGGGCCTCGCCCTTGGCTTTCGCGATCCGGGAAGGTCTTCTCGCGCTCGCCCTGGTCGCCCGTCTGCGCGTTCTGGCCGCCCCGGACCGCCGCCTTTCTGCGGGCCGCCTGATGCTGGTGCTCGCGATCTTTCCCTCGCTCTTCCACCTCCACTTCGTGGGACGTCGGATCACCGGCGATGGCCTCTATTACTACGTCTACACGCGCTCCATGATGCGCGATGCCGACGTGGACTTCGCGAACGAGTACGAGCACTACGACCTTCTGAAGCGGGGCGACCTCTCCGTGCCCACCGACACCGGGCACAGACGAAGCATCTATTCGGTTGGGCCGGGCCTCCTGTGGACTCCATTCTTCGCCGGGGCGGATGGCCTCGCCTCCCTCTTCGCCGCGGCGGGCCTGGAAGTCAACACCTCGGGATACGGGCCCCTGCACATCAATGCCACAGCCCTGGGCTCGTTCACGTATGGCATCGTGGCCATCTTCCTGATTCACGCTTTCCTGCGACGAGACTTCGGCGATCGCCTGGCCGCCGGAACGGTTCTGCTTCTCTGGTGGGCCTCGTTCCTCGAGTGGTATCTCGCCGAACAGCCGCTCACCTCCCACCCCGCGTCGGTTTTCCTGGTCGCCGCGTTCTTTCTCCTCCGGCAGAACCAGGCCCCCTCGTCTTCGTGGGGATCGCTCGCCCTCGGCCTCACCCTCGGGGTAGCGATGAGCGTGCGTTGGCAGAACGGGGTGTACCTCCTCCTTCCCGCCGTCGATCTCCTGGGTGCGTTTCTTCGTCGGGAGTCGATCATCGGCTTGGTGCGGCGCGGCCTCCTGATGGGGGGCGGCGTCTTCGCGGGGATCCTGCCCCAGATGCTCGCGTGGAAGGCGATCTACGGCGAGTACCTCCTGCCCTCTCCGCCTCACGGCGCCGATTTCCTCCGCCTGGATCGTCCCTTCCTGCTCAACACGCTGTTTTCGTCGCGCCATGGGCTGCTCTCGTGGACGCCGGTGTTCTGGCTGTGCTTTCTGGGCCTGATTCCGTTGACGAAACGGAATCCGCGACGGTTCGCGATTTTGTGGGCGCCCGTTTTGATCATGACCTACGTGAACGCATGCAGCGGCGACTGGTGGTCGGGCGGGGCCTACTCGAACCGCCGTTTCGATAGCCTCCTCCCGGTCTTCGCTCTGGGCCTCGCCGCGTTCCTCCGGCATGCCCGCGATGTTGTGAAGCAACGTCCCGCAGCGGTCCTTTTTGCTCTGGTCCTGGGCGGGGCGGCCTGGAATCTGACGTTCGTGCGCGCCATCCAGCGACAGGAGGCCAGCGGGGAAGCTCCGCTGAGTCTGGCCGCTCGAGCCCTCGCCTCCGCCCGGGCGTTGTCGCACGACGTCGGCTTTCCCGCCACCTGGCCCGCGAGTTGGATCTTCGCCGCCCGTTACGACACTTCGCCGGGCGCCTTCGACCTGGCCGCCGGCAGATACCTCTTCTATCGCCAGAACAATCTGGGCGGCGTCGCCGACCTGGGGACCGAAGGGGACGAGGCGCTGATCCTCAACGGCTTCTCGAGTCCGAAGCAGGACGGACCCATCACCTATCGCGGCATCGAGTCGGAGGCGCGACTCATCGTTTCTCTCGATCTGCCGGAAACTCTCGGCCTCTCCCTCCAGACACGAGCGGCCGACCACGCACGGGCGACGAACATCGAGGTTGCCGTCAATGGAAACGCCATCGGCTCGATTCAGGCCCCGCCGGATTGGGGAGAAGCCCGCCTGGAAGCGCCGCAGGCATTCTGGAAGAGAGGCCCCAATATTGTCACGGTGCGCGCGCGCTCCCCCGTGCACATCGACCGCGTGACTTTCGGGGGACCGACGCGATGACCGGCGGCGCGCTTCTCCTCCGGTTCGTGCTCTATGGCGCGGCCACGATGGTCGCTTCGGCCGGAGACTCCTGGACTCTGGGGCTGGGACTCGGCGCTTTCACGGGGCTTCTTGGGCTTGGTCTTGAAAGGCGACTGCGGGCGGCGTTCGATTCCCGCCCTGCGATTCTCGCGACACTGGCGCTGCTCGCGTCAGGGCCGGCGAACGGAATCTCCGCCACTCCCGATCCGAGTCAAGCCGTCCTCTTTGGCGCCTCGTGTCTCGTGTTCTTCGTGCTCGCCGGGAGTTCCATCCCGAGCGCTCCTGCCCTTGGTCTCGCCGCCGCGGTCTCGATCGGACCAGCGGCCTTCGAGTGGGCAAGGGCCTCCTGGTGGCACATCGACCCCGTGAACCTGCTGGTGGCTCTCTTCGGCGCTCATGGAACGCTCTATGGGGCGCCGCTGCTGTGGGCGGGCTTCCTCGGCCTTGGGGGCCTGCGACGGGAGAAGCCCGCGCTCGCCCGCCTGGCTCTGGCCGCGCTGGGGCCGGGTGTTGTTTCTTTATTGCTGGCCACGGATCAGGCCGAGGCCTCGACGCGGATAGCGACCTGGCTGCCCTTTCTCCTCCCCGGCATCGCGCAATGCTTCCAGAAGGCGGTGGCTTTCGCCCGGCGGCGGCCCGAGCGCGTGGTGAGTGGAGCGGCCGCTGTCCTGGTTCTTTGGAACCTGTTCCTCATGGAGCAATACCGCCTTCGACTGCTGCCGAGCGACGATACCGTCTCGTTCGCGCAAGTCACCTCGAACTCGGCGGGGCTGCTCTCGCGCCTTTTCGGAACACCGGCCGCGTGGCCGGCCAACTGGATCTTCGCCTGGCGCCTCGAGGTCCCCCTGGATCGGTGGGATGCCATCGCCGGCCGGAGATTGTTCGCGAATGAGAAGGCCGTGGCCGCGACGATCGAGATCGGCGACGACGCGTCTCTCTTCGCCCCGGATGTCCCTCTGCTTCTCGAAGGCTTCGGCGCCAGGCGCACCTGCGAGCAGGGCTGGTGTCGCGATCTCGACGGCGCGGGCAGACTGCTCCTCCCCCTCGCGGGTGTCGGCCGTGGTGATTTCACGATCCGTCTTCGCGCCCGCGGTCAGGGCGTCCTGAGTCTGTCGCTGAACGGAGTGAGCACGTCGGTGGCGGCGATGACCGAGTCGCTCTCCGACGTCACCCTGAGGGCGCCCGCGCGAACGGCAAATCGTGGCTTCAACGTCCTTTCACTCTCGGTGGCGGGAGGGGGAAAGGCGACCCTCGATCGGCTCACTCTGGAGCGCGATCTCGGAAACGGGTCAGCCAGATAGCGGCCAGAGTCAAACCGAGGACGAGGCCCGCGGCGATCCCGCCCACGAGCGACAAGGCGTCGCCGATGGTGCGCGGGTTCACGATCTTGAGCGTCTCCCCCATCCACGGGAAGGTCGAGTCCTTTCGATAAGCCTTCGTGGCCTCGAGTGCGGAAAGCGTGGCCACGGCGAGGGCCGAACAGATCGAGCCGAAAAGAGCGGTCCAGCGCAGGAGCGCGCCTCCATCCATCAAAGGCGCGTGCTCCCCCTCCGGCACCTCGAACCTCAGCTCACGCTGACTCCAGGGGACGAATCGCGACAGCATCACCATCCCGGGAACGGCCATCAGCAAGGTCAAAAGGAAGAAGTTCGTCCAGCCGAGAGTATCGGCCAGAAGACCCGAGGGCGGGCCGGCGAAAATCCGGGGCAGGGCGAAAAGGCTGGAGAGGAGCGCGTACTGGGTCGCGGAAAAGCGTTTCTCGGTGAGACGCAGCAGCATGACCCCCTGAGCTCCCGTGCCCAGACCGCTCGCGATGTATTCGAAGGCCATCGCCGTGTACAGAATCCAGGAGACGGGTCCCGATGCCGATACCCAGGCGTAACCCAGATTCGACACGGCCTGGAGGAAGCCGGTGATCCACAGGGCCCGGCCCAGGCCGAGGGACGTGGTCATGAGCCCTCCCAGGACCGTGCCCAACATGATCCCGACCGTGCCGATCGTCGATGACACGATGCCTACGTCCCACAGGTCGAAACCGAGCTCTCGAAAGAAGGGGCGCTGGAGCGATTGCGCGAAGGCGTCGGCGAGCTTGAACAGGACGACAAAGGCCAGGATCTCGATGGCGCGCGGGCGTGAGAGCAGGCCCAGGAAGGGCTCCCAAACCGCTTCGCGCAACGTGCTCGGGGGCTTCTGTTTGACCTCGGGTTCGTCGGCCCACAGCGTGAGGAGAAGGCAAGGCACATAGCAGACTGCGAGGAGCAGATTGACGGCGGTCCAGCCGTACACCCCGGCGAGCGATATGGCGAGACCTCCAGAGAGATTCATGGCCACGCGATACATGGCGGTCCGCGCGCCTACCGCGAGGCCCTGTTCGTCCTCGCGCAGGACCTCGACGACGTAGGCGTCGATAGCTATGTCCTGGGTCGCCGAGAGCAACGCGATGGCGAGGCACAAGGCGGCGATAACGCCGAACCTTTCGGGATGGTCCGAGGCGAAGGTCAGGGCCAGCCCGGTCAAAAAGAGACCGACCTGCGCCACCAGGATGTGCCCGCGCCTTCGACCCAGGAAAGGCAGCTCGTACCGATCCATGAACGGCGACCACAGGAACTTGAAACTCCACGGCGCCTGGAAGAGGGTCAGGAGACCGACCACGCGGATATCGACACCGATGTCCTTCAGCCAGACCGGAATGGCGATCCAGACGAGGCCCAGGGGCAGGCCGGAGGAAAAACTGAGCAGAGTCACCACGGCGAGCCGCTTGGAGCGGATCGCGTGCTTGAGACTCTCCCATGTGCGCAGCCGCTCAGCCATTGCCGCTGAGGATAGCCGCGCTCGCGCCTTCGGCTTAGGGACGACCGGGTTCAGAGCCGAGGCGAGGGCATCGGGGACGGCACAGGCAAGGTGACTCGCACGCAGACGCAGAGATCGGCGTAGATCACGGGATCCTTCCGGCGTTTCTCCAGCGCCTGGCGCAAGGCGTTCGCGCTGCCCTTCTCTTTCGCGAACGGTTCGTCGTCGACCACCTGAAGTCTCAGAACGTCGGGCAGCAGGAACGTGTACCGAACGAAACTCCACCGGTCGCCCGCTTTCTCTCCCAGCTCACGCACGTTCAGGAGTGCGCCCCCTTTCAGGCTCGATCCGTGGACCTCGTAACCGTCCTTCTCGGTTGCTCCATCGCTCGACCGACTTTCGGCCGACCAGTTCGTGATCCACCGGCTCTTTTGCTCGATGCGGAGAGTCAGGGGCGGTTCGTCCAGGTCGGCGCTCGCTCCCAAGCATCGCCAGGCGCCGATGAGCCGCGCGTCCACCGGAACTTGCGGTTTGGAATCCAGCGGAAAATCGAACTCATAGCAGGCCCCAAAGGAGAGGCCCATGAGCACGGCGGCGAGCGCAAGCCGCTTCATATCTCGTCAAAGCCTCTCCATGTCCTCTTCTCATGGTATCCCAAGACCTGGAGACCCAAGGGGCGAGGGGAATTGGACCGGGCGTTCCTGTCTCCTAAAGCCCGAGGCGAAGGATCTTCTGATGCAGGGCCTGTCTCGAGATGCCAAGGAGTCGCGCGGCTTCGACACGCTCGGAGCATTGGGAGAGGGCGGATTTCAGGAACGTACGTTCGAAACTCATGAGCGCCTGATGGAGGGACGGCGATGGCCCGGCAAGGGCCTCCACCACCGCCGCGTTGGTGGATGTCGACGGTAGCTGAGCGGGGGGCTTCTTCCACTGAATCACGCTCGAATCGGCGAACACCACCGCGCGACGCATTTCCTGTTCCAGCTCGCGAACATTTCCAGGCCAAGCGTACGCCCGGAGATCGACTTCGGCCTGGGGCGAGAGGGTCTTGGCCCCCGAACTCGCATGGCCGACGAAGTGGCGGGCGAGGCGCACCACATCCGTCCCGCGTTCGCGGAGCGGGGGGACAGTTAGGCCAATGCCCCGAAGGCGATACAGCAGGTCGGCCCGAAACCGCTGGGCCAGAACCAGATCTTCGAGTTTCTGATTGGCCGCCACCACGATCCGGACGTCGGCTCGTCTCTCATGATTCTCACCGACTCTTCGATAGGTTCCGTTCTGCACGACACGGAGCAGGCGCGCTTGTGAATGGAGCGACAGTTCCGCCACTTCATCGATGAAGAGCGTGCCTCCCTTCGCCGCTTCGATGAGACCGAGGCGATCGGCATGCGCGCCGGTGAAGGACCCGCGAGCATGGCCGAAGATCTCACTTTCGAACAGTTCGTCGGAGTAGTCGGCCGCGTTGATGGCCACGAACTTTCCGCCGCTGCGCGGCGAAAAGTCGTGGATGGCCTCGGCGATCTTCTCCTTCCCGGTGCCCGTCTCGCCGTAGATGGATACCGGAAGGCCGGAGGAAGCCGCCTTGCGAACCAAAACGCCGAGATGGCAGACGGGCTTCGAAGCCCCGATGAGTCCGGGCAGGAACTCCTGAGTCTCGGTCTCGGATTCCGGGCGGGGGCCGGGGCCGCACTCGGAATTCAACCCGTGGAGACCCTTGTTCTCCATTGAGGCCGGCTCTTCGCCGAACACTTCCAGAAGATCGCCGCGCACGATGGCCATGATCCTTCGGTCGCCAAACCCCTCAATCGATCCCAGACTCTGCCGGACCGCATCGCCTTTCGGAGAGGCGCCGCTCGAAAGGGACACGCCCAGTTGCGCCACGGAGCGCAGCGGCGGATAGAGGCTGTGGTTCCCGGCCGCCCGAGCAAAACACGCCCCGGCCGCGGGGCGATCCCTTCTTAGAAGAACGCGACCCAGGGCGAGATCGGCAAGGCCCGCGGCCACGGGCCCCGCCCCTTCGATGGCCATAGCCTTCTTCGCTTCACGGAAGGCGAGGGCCAGGTTGGATGCGGAGAGAGCAGCGAGGGACCGGCGCACATGCGCCCGCGCCAAGCCTCCCGGATCCTGCGCATGGCGGAAGAAAGACAGGGCCGAGGTGGCTCGCTCCAGAGCGCCTTCCGGATCTCGTCCCAGGATCTGAGCGTCGGCGAAGAGCAGGTCTATTTCGGCCCGGCTGATGGCGGTCCCGAAACCACGTCGGGCCATCCCCGCCGCTCGTTCGAGGGAAGGCAGGGCCAGGTTGTGATCGCCCTGGGCCAGGCCCAGGAGCCCGGTCCTTCGGCCGGCGCTCAGGTGCTCATGGGCCGAGAGGGAGCGGGCGAAGAGACGGCCCGATTGTCCAGCGTCGCGTTCGGCTTCCGTCCAGTGTCCGCAGTAGGCCATCAAGTCTGCGCGGTCCGAAAGCACGGCGGCCAGAACGCCCGTGTCGCGAAGGCCGTTCGAAAGGCGCAGGGCGCGGTCGAGATCGCATCGAGCGCCGTCGGCGTTCCCCGTCTCCCGGGCCGCTCGCGCGCGCAGCATGAGCGCCTCAACAAGCTTCTCGCGCCGCCGCGCGGAGGTTGCTTTTGCACAGGCGTCGCTTGCCGCTTTCGTGGCGTCGTTCAGCCGGCCGGAATGCAGGGCCAGCTGCCCACGAAAGAGACTGAGGTCGAGACCTGCAGGATCGAGCCCAACGAAGCGGGACTCCACCTCGCTCTGCGCGTCACGAAATCGACCGAGGCCAAGGAGGGCGCGGATCCGCGATCTCTCTATCGAGAAGCGCAGGGCCTCCGCGGCGTCGACGCGCGCCTGGCCCGCCCAGTCAAGGGCGTCCCCGAAACGCCCCAGACCCAGGGCGATTTCCGCGCGAAGCTCGAGGAAGAAGCCGTGAGGCGCTCGGGAAAGGCGATGGCGTTGAGCGCGGACCAAGCGATCGGCCTCGGTGTAGCGACCGCGCACAACCAGGGAACGAAGGGAAGCAAGCGCGGGGTCGAAGGCAGGAACGGGCGCGGAGGAGAGAGACATGGAATATCGAACCTTTCTGTTGTGGGTGGATACTCCTGTTTCTGAAGCGAGATTCATTAATCTTCCTGTGACGCTTTGCCAACCGTCACAGGGAAGCCCAAGCGCGCGGTAAGGTGCCATCGTCGGCGCAGCCCCCCCCTGAACTGGTTCCCATGATCGTTGCCATCGATGTCACCACTCTGCGGGGACCCATCTCTGGCGTCGGGTACTACACCGCCCGAATCGTCGAACAGGTGGCCCAACGCGTCGGCCGCGACGTTTCGGAGCTCCTGCTCCTCTCCAATGGTCCGCTCGGGCGCGCGCTCCCCTCCTCCGCGCGACTGGTCACCGGCTGGAGGTTCCCGGTCCGTTCGGCATGGATGCAGTTCCTTCTGCCCCTCCTCCTGGGCAGGATCCGGCCGGACATCGTTCACTACACGAACTACCTCGCCCCGATCCTTCCGACCGGTCCCTACGTGGTCTCCGTCCACGACATGAGCCTCACCCGAACTCCCGAACACCACACGCTCAAGAAGCGACTACTCACGGCAAGTCTTGTTCCGCGGGTGGCGCGGGGCGCCCGGTTGGTCCTCACCCCTTCCGAGGCCACCCGCCGCGATGTGGTTTCAGACCTGCGCATGGCCGCGGAACGAGTGGTCTCGATTCCCTACGCGGCCGCCGAGATGTTTCGCCCCGTGGAAAGCCGGCCCCCATATCCAGGCCTCGAGCGGCCGTACTTTCTGTTCGTCGGAACCATCGAACCACGCAAGAACCTCGTCCGGCTTCTCGACGCCTTCGCCGCCTTCTGTGCGGACGTCCCCGAGACAAAGCTGGTGCTCGCCGGCCAGCGGGGCTGGAGGTGCGAGGACGTCTACGCGCGAGCCGCGCGATCCGATGTGGCCGGCCGAACCATCATGCTGGGCTACGTCAAGGAAGACTCGCTCCCCTCGCTCTATTCACATGCTCTCGCTTGTGTCTACCCGAGCCTGTTCGAAGGTTTCGGTTTTCCGGTGGTGGAGGCGATGGCCTGTGGGACTCCGGTCCTCACCTCCGATACGACCTCCATGGGCGAAATCGGCGCCGGGGCCGCCCTGCTGGTCGATCCCCGGGACGTTCCCGCCCTCACCCGGGCCCTGCGCGCTCTGGCCCAAGACCCGGAGTTACGCCAGGATCTGCGGGCGCGCGGCCTTCGCCGCGCCGCCTCATTCTCGTGGGCCGAGACCGGACGCCTCACCGTCGCGGCCTACCGGAGAGCGCGGACTGTTAGATTCCCCTCCTAATGCGCGTCCTCACCGCGGGTGAATCTCATGGACCGGCGGTCCTGTGCCTGGTGGAGGGCCTTCCCGCAGGCCTGGAGGTGCGAAAGGAACGCATCAACGCGGAGCTGGCCCGGCGGCAGCGGGGCTATGGCCGGGGCGGGCGGATGAAGATCGAGAAGGATGAAGTCGAGATCCTGTCCGGCATCCGCCACGGCCTTACTCTCGGTTCGCCGGTGACTCTGGTCGTGCGGAACAAAGATCACGAGAACTGGGCGGACGTGATGTCGCCGGAGGTGGTGCCCGAGGCCGAGCGGGTCGCAGCACTCTCGAAACGCGAGCGAACTGCACCGAGGCCGGGCCACGCCGATCTCGCAGGCGCGCTCAAGTACATGACCAAGGATCTGCGCAACATCATCGAGCGATCGAGCGCCCGGGACACGGCTGCCCGAGTGGCTGCCGGGATGCTCGTTCAATCCGTCCTCGACGTGTTCGGAGTCGAGGTCCGATCCCACGTGATTCGCATCGAAGAGGCGTTCGTGGAAGGAGAGGTCCCTTTCGCGGTCATGGCGGAAGCCTCGAGGTCCGACGTCGGCTGCGCGGATGAGCATGTCGCCCAACGCATGCGCGACGCCATCGATGCGGCCAAGAGGGACGGAGACACGGTGGGAGGAGAGATCGAGATGGCGGTTCTCGGGCTGCCTCCCGGGATCGGCAGCTTCGCTCAATGGACGCTTCGACTCGACGGTTTGCTGGCCCAGGCTCTGATGTCCGTGCCCTCGGTGAAAGCGGTCGCCCTGGGCGCCGGTTTCGACGCCGGCCGGGCGCGCGGCCGGGCGTTCCATGACCCGATAGGATTTGCGCCCTCCCAAGGGTTCACCCGGACCTCGAACCACGCGGGCGGGATTGAAGGAGGGGTCTCCAACGGAGAGGAGATCCGGGTTCGGGCGGTGGTGAAACCGATCCCCACTCTGATGAACCGGCTTCCCTCGGTCGATCTCAAGACCCTCGAACCAGCGCCGGCCGCGATTGAGCGCAGCGACACGTGCGTGGTCGCTGCCGCCGCGGTGGTGGGCGAGGCTATGGTGCGCATCGTCCTGGCTCAAGCCCTGCTCGAGACCTATGGGGGCGACTCTCGGGAGCAGCTTGTCACCCACCTGGAAGGAACGCGGGGTCTGCGGACTTCGACCTTCGGTTTCGGAGACAATCTCAAGGGCTAGATAGCGACGACGACCGCGCAAGGGCCCTCGTCCCCACCCCAACAAAGAACGAAAGGACCAACATTGGCAATCAGGCCCATCGTCAAGTGGGGCGATCCCGTCCTTCACACGCCCTCCCTCCCCGTGCCGGAGGTCACGGACGAGATCCGAACCCTCCTCGACGACATGCATGACACCATGATCGCGGCGCCCGGAGTGGGACTGGCCGCGCCTCAGATCGGCGTCGGTCTGCGCGTGATCATCGTCGATCTGTCGGTCGGCGACGATCCCGGCCAACTGATCGAACTCGTGAACCCTGAATTCGTCTCCCGCGAGGGCGAGGTCAAGGAGGAAGAGGGTTGCCTGTCCGTTCCCGGATATGCGGGATCCCCGACGCGACCTCGCTTCGTGCGCGTGAAGGGCCTGGCCCGCGACGGGTCCGAGCGCGTTCACGAGGGAGACGGCCTTCTGGCCCGCGCCTTCTGTCACGAGATCGATCACGTCGACGGAAAGCTGTTCGTGGATCGGCTGAGTCCCCTGAAGCGCGATCTGATGGTGCGCAAGCTGCGCAAGCGCGCCAAAGCGAACGACTGGGACGAGCAGGAGTCTTGAGGATTGCTTTCTTCGGCACGGGCGAGTTCGCGGTGCCGTCCCTCGAGGCGATTCACGAGAAGGGTCACGAAGTCGCCCTGGTGGTGAGCCAGCCGGACCGCCCGCAGGGCCGGGGCCTGACCTTGCGGGAAACCCCGGTCAGGCACACCGCCGATCGGCTGGGCCTCCCGGTGTTCCAGCCGGAGAGACTGCGACTCGAACCGGACCGGGTTATCGCCCTCCGAGCCGAGATACTGGTGGTGGTGGCCTATGGCCAGATCCTGCGCGCGAACGTTCTGGAATGCGCCCCGCGCGGGGCGATCAACGTGCATGCCTCGCTTCTTCCCAAGTACCGCGGAGCCGCG
Source organism: Vicinamibacteria bacterium (assembly GCA_031412915.1). Lineage (GTDB taxonomy): Bacteria > Acidobacteriota > Vicinamibacteria > Fen-336 > JAGNNV01 > JAGNNV01. The sequence goes on from JANODX010000045.1 coordinate 94,252, forward strand.
CCGATTCAATGGGCGATCGCAAACGGCGAGACCCGCACCGGCGTAACCACGATGCAACTCGATCAGGGGATGGACACGGGACCGATCCTGCTTCAGCGAGCCTGCCCGGTCGAGGCCGAAGACACGACCGCCACCCTCGAGCCCCGCCTCGCAAGCATGGGCGCCGAGCTTCTGGTCCAGACCCTCGACGGCCTGGTGACGGGTTCCGTGGTCTCGCATCCCCAGGATCAAAACCAGGCAACCAGGGCTCCCCTGATCCGCAAGGTCGATGGTCGGGTCGACTTCGGGCAGAGCGCAACCCTTATCGCGAACCGCCTTCGCGGTTTCTCACCGTGGCCGGGCCTGCAGTTCCTCCATGACGGCCACCTGGTCAAGATCCTCTCCGCCCGGGCGCTTGAAGCTGAGAGTTCCGAAACCGGCCCCCCGGGCACCGTCGTCCGCGTGTCAAAGGAGGGCGTTGATGTTTCCTGCGAGCCAGGTTCGATCCTCCGGCTAGCGCGCGTCCAGCCCGAGAGCCGAAGCCCGGTATCCGGGTTCGATTTCGCCAACGGGTGGAAACTCACAGCGGGGACGGGGCTTGGCACACCCCCCCTCGAATCGGGAGCGTCGCGCCTCAAAGACTAGACTCGAAGGCGGTCCATCCTCCCCCAATGCTGCGCAAGCTCTTCGTCCTCGCCGTCGCCCTTGGCTGCGGACTCGTCTCGTCCGCCCTCACCCTCCGTATCGTCAGGAATTCGCAGACCACTTCGGTCCCGAACCTCACTGGGCGCACCCTCGGGGCCGCCACCAACGACGCGGCTCAGAGGCGTTTGCGGTTGAAAGTGATGGGCCGAAAATACCATCCGAAGATCGTCGTGGGGCGGGTGGCCGAACAGGATCCGCCGCCCGGAACATCCATCAAGGAGAACCGGTCTCTGCGCGTGATCCTGAGCATGGGCCCCAAGAAGACCACGGTTCCCGACGTTCAAGGCCAGGCGCTGCGCAGCGCGCGCCTGCGTCTTGACAGCGTGGGCGTGCCCATTCGCCGAATCATCGAGGCGCCGTCTCCGGTCGAGGAAGACACCGTCCTCGTCCAGGTGCCGGAGGCCGGGGTGATCGAGAATCTGGACGAAGGCGTCCTTCTGGTCGTGGCCAGGAACGGCTCGTTGCGGGACTACGTGATGCCCGACCTGATCGGTAAGAGCATCGGCGATATTTCCCGCGCCTTCGAAAGCCGCGGCTTCGTACCCCCTCAGATCCGCTACAAGAGCTACCCCGGACTCATGCGGGGGACCATCTTGTCGCAGAGCCCCCTCGCCGGATATCGACTCAATCCCCGAACCGCGGTCGTCTTCGAGGTGTCCCAGGGCTCATGAGTTCACCGGACTCGGTTTCGAGAGTGCGCATCCGGTTCGCCGAAACCGACAAATTCGGCTACGCCTATCACGGCGCCTATTTCGCGTGGTTCGAAGTGGGCCGAACGGAGTGGCTGCGGGCACGGGGTGTGACCTATGTCGATCTCATGGCCCGAGGCGTGCACCTGCCGGTGATTTCCACCGAAGCCACCTTTCTGCGCCCCGTGGGCTACGACGACATGATCGAGATCACGACCTCACTCGCCGACTCCTCCGGGGTGCGGCTCGCCTTCACCTACGAGTTGCGCCGTGAGAACAACCAGGAGACGCTGGCCCGCGCCCGCACCGAACATGCCGCGGTCGACGGGGGAGGGAGGCCGAGGCGCTTTCCTGAAGATATCAAGAGGCTCCTGAAATGAGAATCGTGGTCACGGGGGCGTGCGGCTTCATCGGCTCCCACCTGTGCGATCGCCTCCTCGCCGCCGGGCATGACGTCACCGGCATCGATGGCTTCGTTCCTTTCTATCCTCGCGAGATCAAAGAGAGAAATATCTCCGGAGCCAGACTCTCGAAACACTTCACCCTCCACGAGACTCTGCTCGAAACCGCCCCCCGCCTCGAGGCCCTCCTTGATGGCGCCTCCGCGATCTATCACCTGGCCGCGCAGGCGGGAGTTCGGTCTTCGTGGGGCGGCGACTTCGCGGGCTACGTCGAGCACAACATCCTCGGCACTCAGAGGCTGCTGGAGGCCGCGATCCAGGCCAGGATTCCCCGCGTGATCTACGCGTCTTCTTCGTCCGTGTACGGCGATGTGAACGAGCTTCCACTCCGCGAGTCCATGGCCCTGTCCCCGGTTTCGCCTTACGGGGTCACCAAACTCGCGGCTGAGCATCTGGCTCATCTTTACGGCAAAGCCACCGACCTTTCCGTAACCAGCCTGCGCTTCTTCACGGTCTACGGGCCGCGGCAGCGTCCCGACATGGCCTTTCATCGCTTCTTGAAGGCGGTGCGCGACGGAGAGCCGATCACCCTCTACGGAGATGGCGAGCAAACCCGCGACTTCACTTTCGTCGCCGACCTCACCGACGTTCTTCAAAGAACCCTCACCCAAGGCCAGCCGGGGCTCGTGTACAACGTTGGAGGCGGTCAAAGGATTTCCGTTCTCAAGGTCCTGGAAGCGATCGCCACGGTCACCGGCCGGGAGGTGAGGGTCGACCGTCAGGCAGGGCAGAAAGGCGACATGCGGGATACTCTGGCGGACACGGCTCGGGCGGCGCGCGATCTTGGATTCACTCCGAAGACGCCGCTCCTCACCGGATTGAAAGCGGAATGGGAATGGATTTGTTCATAAGCAAGCACCGGACAAGGCTGATCCTGGCCTTCACCCTCATGGCCTCTTCGCCGGGATGCGGGCGCCAAGAGGTGGACATCGCCACCTTGGCCAGCAACTCCGATCAGGTCATTTGGGAGGCGGGCCAGAAAGCGCTCAAGGGCAAGCAGTGGGACATCGCCCGTCAGCACTTCCGGCGGATCGTCGATGGCTTTCCCCAGAGTCCTCTGGTGCCGCAGGCTCGCCTGGCGATGGGCGACTCGTACTTCACCGACGGCGGCGCCGCAAACTACACTCTGGCCGCCGGCCAGTTCCGCGAATTTCTGACCGTCTTCCCTTCTCATCCCAGAGGAGACTACGCGCAGTTTCAAATCGGCGAGAGCTTCTTCAACCAGAAGAACTCCCCCGACCGCGATCAAACCCAGGTCGCGCAGGCTCTCGATGAGTACCTCGCTTTCCTCGACCGGTACCCTGAATCCGCGCTCGCAGGGAAGGCGAGAGAGAGAGTCAAGGCGTGCCGTGGCTCCCTCGCCCGCTCCGAGTTTGCAGTCGCCTACTTCTACCAGAAGTCCCGGCGGGCCTATCGGGCCGCAATTCCACGGTACGAGAACATCGTGAAGAACTACCCGGACTTCGACAAGACGGATGAAACCCTGCTGCGCCTCGGGCAGTGTCTGGCCTTCTCGGGACGAACGGCGGAGGCGGCTCCCGTTCTCGCGCGCCTGCTCGACGAATATCCCGAGTCGCCCTTCGTCAAGGAGGCACGAGTCCTGATGGAACTCGAAGCCCCCATGGCGACACCGGCGGTAGCACCGGCGGCGACGCCCGCAGCAACACCCGCAGCAACACCAGCGGCAACACCAGCGGCAACGCCGTTGGCGCATACGCCGGGCGGCACAAGCGTTCCCTAGCCTGCCTGCGCCGGGCGTACCTGCACTCAGTGCGCCTGCACTGAGTTCGTCGAAGTGTCGAAGCGTCGAAGGGGGTCCCTCAGCCTGCCTGCGCTGAGCTTGTCGAAGCGTCGAAGGGGGTCCCTGAGCCTGTCGAAGGGCAGCCCCTACCCCTCGGCTTTTTCGACCTTCTTCAGCAAGCGGACGATCGTGCCGCCCTCCTTGGGAAAGATGTACTCAACCTCGCTCATGAAGGCCCGCATGAAGAAAAGACCGCGTCCCGCGGCGTTGAGAATGTTCTCGGGTGCGGTGGCATCGGGAACGGCGTCGGGATTGAAGCCATAGCCTTCATCCTGAATCCAAACCTCGATGCCGCCTTCGAGAAGCCCAAAGGCCAGGCTCACCCGCTTCTCCGGAACGAGCTTGTTGCCATGCTTGAGCGCGTTGACCACGCACTCGCGCACCGACACCGACAGATCGTGGACACCATCTTCGTCGAGTCCGCCCACCGCACCCAGGCGATCGACGAAAGACTGGACCGCTTCAAGAATTTCCATCCGACTTTCGAAGTCGATGCGGACGGTTTTGGGGCGGGCCTTCATGGCTAGCGGAGGAGGATATGCCAGCCGGGGCCGATATTGCGATTGGGGAGGAGGAGAAAGGGCTCGAGGGCTCGAGGTTCGAGAGGACCCGACCCTCGAAGCTAACCTTGCGAACACCGTGAATATTCGCCCCGCTCGATCCTTCCGGGGAGCCTTCAGCATGCCGGGGGACAAGTCCATCACTCATCGGGCCTTCCTTCTGGGGGCCTTGGCCACGGGAACAACCACGATCGAAGGCGCTGCCGATGGCGAAGACTGCAAGTCGACGCTCCGCTGCCTCGGTTCCCTGGGCGTGGCGTTCGAGCCTGAGTCCCATGGGCGCGGAATCCTCGTTCATGGAGCCCGGAACTTCGCCCCTTCGACAACTCCTCTTGATTGCGGAAATTCCGGAACCACTCTGCGACTGTTGATGGGCGCCCTCGCCCCACGGCCGGGAGAGGTCGAATTGTCCGGCGATGCCTCCTTGCGCCAGCGCCCGATGGAGCGAGTGGCGAGACCTCTCCGCCTCATGGGGGCCCGCATCGACACCACCAACGGACGCGCGCCTGTGCGGGTCGTCGGGTCGCGCCTCCGCGGCGCCCGGTTGATACCCGAGGCGGCCAGCGCCCAGATCAAGAGCGCGATCCTCCTGGCCGCCCTGAGTGCCGAAGGCCCCACCACCGTTTTCGAACCGGTGGCGACCCGCGACCACACGGAACGAATGATCCGCTGGTTCGGAGGCCGGATCGAGCGATCGGGTGACGAGATCTTCATCGAAGGTCCGCAGGACCTCTCGGGAGTTCGAGTGCAGGTTCCCGGAGATCCTTCGAGCGCCGCGCCCTTCATCGTCGCGGCTCTGGTGCTCCCGGACTCGGCGGTCACGGTGGAAGGCGTCCTCCTCAACCCTCAGCGCGTTCGCTACCTCGACGTGCTCCGCGAGATGGGCGCGGACATAGAGACGAAGATCACCTCCACCGAAGGCGCCGAGCCCTCGGGCCGGATCGTGGCCCGATCGTCGGAGTTGCGGGGGGTGAGCATCTCCCCGGACATGGTTCCCGGCCTGGTCGACGAACTCCCGATCCTCGCGGTCGCCGGAGCCTTCGCCCGAGGGCGTTTCGAGGTGCGGGGAGCGGCCGAACTGCGCGTCAAGGAGTCGGACCGCATCGCCGCCATGGTCGGGGGACTCCAATCAATGGGCGTCGACATCGAGGAACACGAGGACGGTTTCGCGGTTCAGGGAGGCCAGCCGCCGCGCGGTGCCATGGTGAGCAGCCGAGGCGACCATCGGATCGCTATCGCCCTCTCCGTGGCCGCCCTGGGCGCGCGAGGCGACACGGAGATCGAGGGCGCCGAGGCGGTCTCGATTTCCTTTCCCGCTTTCTTCGGCGAGCTCGAGCGGGGAGCCCGGGCATGACCGTCCCGGGCAAAATCGCCCTGGTGGGTTTCATGGGCTCCGGAAAATCGACGGTCGGCCCCATCGTGGCCGGGTGCTTGGGCTGGCGATTCTTCGACAGCGATGCCGAAATCGAAGCGCGAGCCCGTTCCCCCGTAAGCGAGATCTTCCGGGCCCGCGGGGAAACCTACTTCCGGGAACTGGAGCGCCAGGCCATCGGAGAGCTTCTCGGGGCCGAGGAACGCGTCATTGCCACCGGCGGCGGCGCCTTCGCCCAGGCCGCGTGCGCCGAAGACCTTCTCGCTCGGGCCTTCACCGTCCACCTGAGCTGCGATTTCGAGGAAGCCTTTCGGCGGGTCGCCTTCCAGGGGGGGAGGCCGCTCGTCGAAAGGGGGGAGGCGGAGGCCCGGGCGCTTTATGCGGAGAGAAAAGACAAGTACTCTCGCGCTCACGTGACTGTCGATACCACGAGCCGGTCCCCTCACGACGTGGCGGCGGACATTCTTCGTCTGCTCCCTTGAGGCCTGGTTCCGACTCCCTATGCGCTATCTGATCCTCTCGGACATTCATGCCAACGACGCCGCCTTCGCGGCCGTCATGAACGCGACCCGGAGAAAACGTTGGGACAAGGCGATCTGTCTCGGAGACATCGTCGGATATGCCGCGGAAGTGAACCAAACCGTCGATCGGTTGCGCGGGATCAAGCCCCTGATCGTGATCCGCGGCAACCACGACAAGGTGTGCTCGGGGGTTGAGGGCGAAGAGAGGCTCGCCAAGTTTTCGCGCTTCGCTCGCACCGCGGCCGAATGGACGGCGCGAAAGCTCACGAGCGCCAACCGGCGCTACCTCGCCGCTCTGCCCCAAGGACCGAGGATGGTCGACGGCGCTTTCGCGATCGCCCACGGCTCGCCTCTCGACGAGGACGCCTACGTCTTCAGCGATCTCGACGCTCTGCGGGTCTTCCGAAACACCGATTTCCCCATCTGCTTCATCGGCCACTCGCACTTCCCCGTGGTCTTCTCGTGGGATGGCTCGACCGTGGACATGCGAATGGCGCCTCCCCCGGAATTCAGGCTGAAACTCGATCCGGGCAAGCGGTACCTCATCAATCCGGGGAGCGTCGGCCAGCCTCGGGACCGTTGCCCTCTCGCTTCCTTCGCCACCTACAACAGCGCGACGCGGCTGCTCAGAATTCATCGGGTACGCTACGACATCGCGGCGACCCAGAAGACGATCCTGAATGCCGGGCTCCCGTCGCCCCTGGCCGAGAGGCTGGCCGTCGGGCGATAGTGGAAAGCACTCACGCGTCCCCCTAGCCGAACCCCGCGCGCTTCAACAAACGCCGCGCACTGGTCACGGAGAGACCGGCCACATTCGATGGGGAGCCGCGGATCGCGTCGATGAAAGCGGCGCCGCCGCCCTCGATGTGGTAGGCCCCGGCCTTGTCCAGGGGCTCCCCGGTGCGGACGTAACGCGCAATTTCGCTTTCGCTCATCTTCCGGAAACGGACGTCGGTCACGTCCACCGTGGTCACGATCTTCTCGTCCCAGACCACCGCCACGCCGGTGGTGACGGCATGAGTGCGGCCCGACAGATCCCGCAACATGGCCCGCGCCTCCCTACCGTTCTTCGGCTTGCCCAGAATCCGTCGTCCAAGGACCACCACCGTATCGGCCGCGATCACGCAGTCGCCCGGTCCCCTCGGGGGGACCCGGGCCTTCCGCCTGGCCAGACGCCTCACCGCGATCTCAGGAGCCTCGCCCCTCCTCAACGACTCGTCGACATCGGCCGGACGAACCACGAACGGGAGGCCCAGCGATTCCAGTATGCGGGCGCGACGCGGCGAGGCGCTGGCGAGGATCAGGCGTCGAACCGGCAAGCGAAACCTCGGGGGGACTCCGCGGCGCCGCCCTCAGGCGGTCAGGCGAGCGACTTTCTTCACCAGCAGATCGATCGAGCCCGGGCCCTTGATCACGTAGTCGTCGGCGCCGAAATCGGTCCGCGCCTGTTCATGATTCGCGATGGGCGCACGGGTGTGGACGAGGATGGGGATTTCGATCCACTCCATGGTCGATTTGACGTAGTTGACCAGATCCTTGCCGGACAACTCTCCGGCCAGCAACGGTTCGAGGATCAGAAGCGACGGCCGTTCGCGCCCCATCGCGTCGAGCGCCGCCCGGACCTCGTTCACCACCACCGGAGCGAAGCCCATCTTCCCGCAGGCCTGCCGGGTTTCCTCGGCGAGGGCGGGGTCGTCGTCCACGATCAGCATGGGCTTGAGGGCCGAGGCGGGAGTCTTCGGCCGACTGCTGCTCCCGGGCGGCTGGGTTGAGGTGGTTACCTTCGGCCCTTCGAGCCTCGAGACGGTGGCGGCAAGATCCTGGTGGCTCTGTTTCAGGCTCGCCATGTCCTTCTGAATGGCCTGGAGGATGCCTCTCAGACCATCCATCCCTTCGTTCCTCGCGACCGGAGTGGTCACCCGCGGAAGACCCGCAGCCTTGAGCGCCCTGTTGCTTTGAAGGCCCGGCGGCAGGGTGGACGACGCATCCACACGCTCTATGCGCGCGAGCAGCGAATCGGTTGAGTCGGTGTCGCGATTCCCGGTCGGGGTAGGAGGGGGAGCGGCGGCGGCGGGGACGGGCGCGGCGCTCGATGTCTGGGTGGGGGATTGAATGGTGAGCTTGACGACCGGCGCCTTGCGAAGCCGTGCGCCGCAGCCGCCACAACTCAGGAAGCCCAGGTCATCGGCCCCGCCCGTGACCGGCGCGCCACAACGGGGACATTTCGGAGAACCCGCAGCCATATCCGTCTAGCCTGCCAGAGAGGGACGCAACCGGCCTGGTCTTTCGGCCAGGATCGGGCGGTAGGGCGCGGCAGGAAGGCGCGGCATGGGAATAGAGTCTTTCCAGAGCATATTCTGAAATCGAATCTCAGGCGGTGTCGGTCCGATCGAAAACCCTGTTCAGTAAGATGGGCGCAGAATTCATGGGGACGATTCTTCCAAGAATACCTGTCCGGTGCGTTCCCCGACCCTAGAAACGATTCCCCTTTGCGATTCGAGATCCGACACCCGGGCCATCGAGCCGAGGTCTCCTCCGAAAGCGACTTCGTCGTGATGGGAAGAGATCCGTCTTGCGACATCGTCATCCGAGACTCTCGTTGTTCGCGGCGGCACGCGTCCATTCGCGCGGTGCCCGAGGGATTTCATCTGCTGGACATGGGGAGTGCCAACGGGGTCTACGTCCTCGGGCAGAAGGTCGAAGACGCGATCATCCGGGAGGGAGATGTGTTCTCGATGGGCGACGTCTTCGTTCGCATCCTGCCCGAGGACATGCCGGCCACCCTGGCCATGCCTAAGCCTAAGAAAGAGGCCGCCGCGCCACCCGCCCCTCCGCCCATCGAGCCGCGCCACGCGCTTCGGCCCGCGGTCCCGAGGGCCGTGCCTCGATCGACCGCAGCCTCGCCGAAAACACCCCTCCTCGCCTCGCGGGTGCTGGCAGCGTCGTCGATATCGGTCGGACTGGCCCTGATGGCGGGGGCCTTTTACCTATGGCCCCAACTGGATTCTCTCGCCTTCGCCCCCTTCGTGGTCGGCGTTTTCTCCACCGTCGCCGGTCTCGGCCTCCTCGCGCGTGCGCATTGGGGGAGAAGCCTTCACTACGCGCTTTTCGCGGTCTGGATCGTCAGCTGCCTGCTCGCCCCCCTCGGGATTATCGGTTTCGCCTACCAGTTTCGGGGGGAGGGGCGGGCCGAAACCGATTCATTCTTCGCCGTCGTGGTCGGAATCGCGGGGTTCCTGGCCCTGATCGCTCTGGTCGCAGCCGCGTTCCTGGCCCGACTCTACGTGCCGGTTCCCCTGCCGACTTAGATTAGCCAAGGGGGGCCGGACACGAACCCGGCCCCCCTTGGAACCCCCTGGCCTCCGCTCGCCGATCCTTACTCAAGGCTCGAATCGCCTGAGTGAATCAGGCAATTCGAAGGCGGAGTCGCCGAGCTCCGGCCAACACCATCGATCGCGAGGACCGAGACCCGGACCCGGCCCCCCTTGGAACCCCCTGGCCTCCGCTCGCCGATCCTTACTCAAGGCTCGAATCGCGTGAATGAAAATCAGGCGACTCGGGAGCGGCGTCGCCCGGGTCCGGCTGCCCGAGGCCATGAATCGAAAATTGACTGGGCCCTTCCCGCACGGGTATAACCATACGTTCGCCAATGTCAAAGAAGCTCGCCCCCCCGAAGTCGCGCGGTCCCTCAGTCCCCGCGAAACCCACTTCATCATCCAAGGCCCCGTCGCCGGCGCTTGTCCCCACGGGCAAGGCCCCAGATGGAGCTCCCCCCCTTGACCGGGCCGAGGCCCTTCGCCTCTACCGCCAGATGCTCCTGATCCGGCGCTTCGAAGAGCGCGCGCAGCAGATGTACGTCGAGGGGAAGATCGGCGGCTTCCTCCACCTCTATATCGGCCAGGAGGCAATCGCCTGCGGGATCATGAGTCTCCTGCACAAGGACGACTATTTCATCGGCGCGTATCGCGATCACGGCTACACCCTCGCCCGGGGCGCCGACCCCAAACCGCTGATGGCCGAGCTCATGGGCCGGTCCAGCGGAATCTCCCGCGGCAAGGGTGGTTCGATGCACTTTTACGATATCCCCAATGGCAACTTCGGGGGGGACGGGATTGTGGGAGGCCACATTCCGATCGCGGCGGGAATGGGTTACGCGATCCGTCTTCGCGGCTCCGAGCAATGCGTGGTCTGCTTCTTCGGGGATGGCGCCATCAACGAAGGCGCCTTCCACGAAGCCATGAACGTGGCTTCCCTGTGGGACCTGCCGATCGTCTTCGTAGTCGAGAACAACATGTACGGAATGGGCACATCGGTCGAGCGCGCCTCCGCCGTCACCTCGCTGCATGAGCGCGGCGCGGCCTATGACATGGCGCATCTGCCCTGCGACGGCATGGACATCCTCAAAGTGCGCAACATCTTCGCGGATGCTTTCGCGCGCGCCCGCCAGGAAAAAAAGCCCACCTTCGTGGAAGTCATCACCTATCGCTATCGCGGCCATTCGATGTCCGACCCCGCAAAGTACCGGAGCAAGGAGGAGGTGGAGAAGTGGCAGGAGAAGGATCCCATCGCCCGTCTCGGCGTCTTCCTGTTGGCGAAGAAGTTCGCCAAACCCGCAAATCTCGAAGCCATTGACAAGGATGTGAACCTCGAGGTCGACGACTGCATCAAGTTCGCGGAGGAGAGCCCCTGGCCTCCCCCCGAGTACATGTACGAGGACATCTACGTGAAGACGGAGACCCTCAACTGGCGCGCGGTCGAGAGAGACCCGGCCTGGGAGCGTTCGCTCACCGACGATCGGGTTCCCGTCATCTATCCCGCTCATGTCTCCGCGGGGAAGGGCTAGACGCCGTGGCCATATTGACGATGCGCGAGGCCCTCAACCAGGCCATGCGGGAGGAGATGAGACGGGATCCCAATGTCTTTCTGATTGGCGAGGAGGTCGGGCACTACCAGGGGGCCTACAAGATCACCTCCGGTCTGGTCCAGGAATTCGGGGACTGGCGGGTGCGCGACACGCCCATCGCGGAAGAGATGATCGCGGGCGTCGCGGTGGGGGCGGCATTCGTGGGCATGCGGCCGATCGCCGAGATGATGACCTTCAACTTCTCCATGCTCGCCCTCGATACCATGGTTAACCACGCAGCCAAGTACCGCTACATGTCGGGCGGTCAGATTCGGTGTCCCATGGTCCTGCGCGGACCGTCGGGCGCCGCGGCTCAGGTCGCGGCCCAGCATTCACAGTCTCTCGAAAGCTACTTCGCCCACGTACCCGGCCTCGTCGTCATCATGCCTTCGACCCCCAAGGACGCGAAGGGCCTTCTGAAGGCCGCAATCCGCGACGACAACCCGGTGGTGTTCATGGAGAACGAGGTCCTCTACAACATCAAGGGCGAGGTCCCGGACGAGGACTACACCATTCCCATCGGCCTGTCCGAGGTGAAGCGGACCGGAAATCACGTCACCATCGTCGCCTGGAGCCGGATGTGTTACCACGCCCTCCTCGCCGCGGAGCTGCTGGCGAAAGAAGGCATCGAGTGCGAAGTCGTCGATCCGCGAACCATCCGACCGCTCGACGAAGCGCCGATCTTCGACTCCGTCCGAAAGACCAATCACTGCGTGATCGTCGAAGAAGCGTGGCCGCAGGCGAGTGTGGGAGCCTACATCTCCGACCGGGTGCAGCGCGAGTGCTTCGACCATCTCGATGCGCCGGTCATGCGCGTCAATGCTCCCGATGTGCCCATGCCGTACTCGAAAGTCCTCGAGAAGCTGTACGTCCCGCAGCCCGAAAAGATCGTTGACACGGTGAGACAGGTTCTAAGGTAGCAGGAACGAAGACCCGATGGCTACCAAGGTTGTCCTCTCGAAGCTCTCCCCCACCATGGAGGAGGGTCTGATCGTCAAGTGGAGCAAGAACGAAGGCGACACCATCAAGGTGGGCGACGTTCTGGCCGAAGTCGAGACCGACAAGGCGAACATGGAGATGGAAGCGCTCGCCGCGGGCGTCCTGCGTCGGATCTTCGTGAAGGCGGGCCAGAAGGCGCCCGTGGCCGGCCTCATTGCGGTCATCGGCTCGAAGACCGAGGACATCTCGGCGTTCGAGGCTCAGGCGGAGAAGGAACGAGGCGGCAGCGCGGCCCTGGCTCCTGCTCCCGCCGCCACGCCCCCGGGGACGGCCTCCGGGCCCCCTTCTGCTCCTGCGGCTGCTCCCGTCCCGGCTCCCAAACCCCTCCCCGTGGCCGCGCCTGCCGCCATGGCCGCCGCCCCCGCGCCAAGACCCATGTCGTCCCACGAAGACAGCCGCGTCAAGGCGTCGCCTCTCGCGAGGAAGGTCGCGGCGGAAAAGCAACTCCCCATCGAACAGATCCCGGGCTCGGGTCCGGGCGGACGCGTGGTGAGGCGCGACGTCGAGGCTTTTGTGCCGGCCGCTCCCCGGGCGAGTGGTCCCTCGGCCCATACCCCCGCCCGCCCCGTGCCGTCGGTGGTGGTGACGCCGGGCGTATCGCAGACCGTACCCCTGAGCAGCATGCGCAAGACGATCGCGCGACGACTGTCCGAGAGCTTCTTCGGCTCCCCCCACTTCTACGTCACCGTCGATGTGGACATGGACCGAGCGGTCGACCTCCGCGCTCAGCTCAAGGACGCAGGCGAGAGAATCAGCGTGAACGATTTCATAGCGCGCGCCTGCGCTCTCGCCCTGCGCGCCGTTCCCCAGGTCAACGCGTCATGGGCCCCGGCTCCGGATGGATCCGGCGAGGCGATCGTCCTGAACGGCGATGTGCACGTCGGTGTGGCGGTGGCCCTTCCCGATGGCCTCATCACTCCAATCGTGCGGTTCGCCGATCAGAAACCGCTCGCGGCGATCGCCGCGGAAATTCGCGAACTGGCCGAGCGAGCGAAGAGCAAGAAGCTGAAGCCCGAGGAGTACACCGGCGCCACCTTCACCATCTCGAACCTCGGCATGATGGACGTGCACGAGTTCACCGCGATCATCAACCCCCCGGGGTCGGCGATCCTCTCAGTGGGCACGGTCCGCAAGGAGGCGGTCGTCGGCGCTAACGATCAGATCCGGGTCGGCCATCGCATGAAGATCACGCTCGGCTCCGATCACCGCGTGATCGACGGCTCGGTCTCGGCCACGTTCCTCGCCGAGGTGAAGCGGCTTCTCCAGAGCCCGGTCCTGTTGCTCGTCTAGCTCGCCTGTATCCTCTTTCCGGGCCAAGAGGATGGAGCCTGGTTCCGTGGGTGAGGCGGGCGTGCCCATCCTGCGGGATTTTGGGCCCGAGTCGCCGCAATCCGTCCGCGGAGTTCGGGCCCAATAAGCGACGAGCCGAGTAGCGATTCCGACGTCTTGCCGGTCAGCCCGAGGTGAGGAGCGCTCCCGCGGGAGGGCATGCCCGCCTTACCCTCGGAACCAGGCGGATTGGAAACGACTTGGCCGCCACCTGGACTCTACGGATCAGGTTGTATCAAACCACCCGCGAGGGCCGCCCTCCCCCCAGCTACGCTGCGAGGGCGAGAGAGGCGGGCGCGCGGATCAAACGAGTCCACGCGCGCGACGGCTAGGACAGCTTCTTCACCGCAGCCATGGCCGTGGCCAGGGTGCCCGCCACATCGCCGAGGTTGGTGGGAACCACCAGGGTCGTGCTCGTTTTCGCGATGTTGCCGAACTGGGCGATGTACTGCTCGGCGAGGCGGAGTTGGATCGCCTCGTAGCCACCAGCCTGCTTGACCGCGTTGGCCACCGCGGTGATCGCCTCGGCCTGGGCATTGGCCACCGCGCGGATAGCCGAAGCCTGGCCTTCCGCCTCGTTCATCTGCTGCTGCCGCCGCGCCTCCGAGGCCTTGATGACCTGCGCCTTCTGACCGTCGGCCGAGTTGATCGCGGCATCGCGTTCGCCTTCGGAGGTCAGAATCACCGAGCGCTTCTCCCGCTCCGCGCGCATCTGCTTTTCCATGGCCGCGATGATGTCGGTGGGCGGCTTGATGTTCTTGATCTCGTAGCGCAGGACCTTGACCCCCCAGGCCTCCGAAGCCTTGTCGACTTCGCTCACCACCTGCTGGTTCACGTGCGACCGCTCCTCGAAGGTTCGATCGAGCTCGATCTGGCCCATCTCGCTGCGCAGGGTGGTCTGAGCGAGCTGCGAAATGGCGAAGAGATAGTTCGAAATCCCGTAGGAGGCGCGCTCGGGGTCGAGGACCTTGAGATACAGGATGCCGTCGACGCCCACCATGACGTTGTCGCGAGTGATGCAGTCCTGCTCAGGGATATCGATGGCCTGCTCCTTGAGGGTGTGCCGGTAGCGAATGGTCTCGACGAACGGCATCAGGATGTGAAATCCGGCGTCGAGGGTCTTGCTGTAGCGACCCAGTCGCTCCACGATGAAAGCGCTCTGCTGAGGAACGACGATCGCGGTCTTCATGAACAGGACGAAAATGAAGATCACGAAAATGAGGACAACATAAAAACCCATGGCTTCTCCTACTCCTTTTCGACGACCAGACTCAACCCATCCACCTTGGTCACCCGAAGGCGGTCTCCTTTAAGCACGCTTCCCGATCCGGCATAGACCCCGTTCCAGGAGGTTCCGCGCAACTCCACCTTGCCTCGACCATTGGCATCGAGGGCTTCAAGAGCGATCGCGGTTTGCCCAACCAACTGGTCCACCTTCGGCAAGTTCGCTTCGAACATCTTGCGCACGAGCGGCCGAAAAACCGCAATCAGAACAGTCCCAAGAACGGCAAAAACAAGCCACTGCACGGGGCCGGATTCTATCAGCCCGAAAAAGACCAGTCCGGCCACCAGGAAGGCGGCGATTCCGAAGAAGAAGGTGAAAAAACCCCCCGGAGTCAGAACTTCGAAGACGAGAAGGCCGAAGCCGAGGATCAGCCAGAAGGACCAACTCATACCTGTCACGCGGTGAATAGTAATCGAAAATGGAACGGTCGGCGCAGGAGTTCCAGAGTAGCTACGGGGCGGATGACTAGACCAGCTCGAACGCAGCCGCGAGCCCCATCCCGCCACTGATGCACAGGGTGGCGAGGCCGTAGCGGACTTTCTGTCGCGCCATCTCGTGCAGGAGGGTAACCACGATTCGCGTGCCCGTGCAGCCGATGGGATGACCGAGGGCGATCGATCCTCCGTTGACGTTCAACCTCGCCGAATCGAAGCCAAGTTCGCGGTCGCAGGCCAGGATCTGGGCGGCGAACGCTTCGTTGGCCTCGATGAGGCCAAAGTCGGAAAGCTTCATGCCCAGTCGCTTGAGCAGGGCGCGAGTCGCCGGAACCACGCCGATGCCCATGATCTTCGGATCGACCCCCGAAGCCGCCACCCCGAGAATCCGCGCCATGGGCCTGGTCTTGAGATCCTTGAGGGTCGACTCCGAACAGACGAGAACGGCGGCCGCGCCGTCAGTGATTCCCGACGAATTCCCGGCGGTGACGGTGCCCCCGGCCTTCTTGAACACCGGCGACAACCTCCGCAGGCTTTCAATCGAGGTGTCGGAGCGGGGATGCTCGTCTTTCGAAATTGTGGTCGAGGTCTTGCCCTGGCGAACCTCGACCGGCACGATCTGCGAATCGAACCGGCCTTCCCGCTGGGCCACGGCGGTGCGCTGCTGAGATCGAAGCGCGAACTCATCCTGCTCCTCACGAGGGATGGAGTGGATCTCGGCCAGGCGCTCGGCCGTTTCCCCCATGACCATCTCGGCGATGGGACAGATGAAGCCATCCTTGTACATCGAGTCGGTGACTTCCTGGGCTCCCATCTTCGAACCCCAGCGCGCGCCGCTCAGCAGGTAGGGCACCCGGCTCATCGACTCGGTTCCGCCCGCGAGGACGGCCTGGGCCTCTCCGTCCCTCACCGCCCGGAAGGCGAGATCGATGGCCTTGAGGCCGCTGCCGCAGGCCATGTTGAGGGTCATGGCGGGAACGGCTTCGCCCAGTCCGGCGCGGAAAGAAATCTGGCGCGCCACGTTCGGTCCGCCTCCGGCCTGGCGCGCGCAGCCGATGATGGCCTCGGTCACCGACCGAGGATCCACCCCCGTGCGCTCGAGCACCGCCCTCACCGCGTGCACGCCCAGGTCGGCGGCGGAGAGCGCCGACAGTCCTCCGCCGAATTTTCCGATGGGAGTCCGCAGGGGTGAAACCAGATAGACAGACATTTCAGTTCCTCGCGCCCGCGGGCACCTGGGCCGGAAAAGCCGCGCGCGCGGATTACATTTCTCGTAAGACGCGCTTCAACGTCACGGACGAGCCAATGGAGGCCTCGAAACGCGCCGCCGCCGACCCGCTATTGACCGCGACCTCGATCCGGCCGGCCGAGCCCAGATAAGCGCAGCCATCGTCCTCGGGGACGTCGCCGAAGGTCGTGACCACCGGAACGATGACGCGATCGATCTCCGCCACCATCTCGGTCAGATCTCCGCCCGCGCCGTGAAAGAAGGTCTGCCACTCGGATCCGCCGATGGACGAGATGAGGTTTCCGTAGGTATCGACATAGATCACCTGTCCCTCGATCACGTCCTCCCCCACGATCCGGGGTTTCGGGAACTCGAATTGGAACGCATCATCGATGGGGGGGCCAACGTCGGCAAAGGCCGTGCCGCGAACCAAAGCCCCCGCCACCGGACCAAAGATGTCCCGCCCGTGGAAGGTCGAGGAGACGTTGGACCTGAAAAGGCCGCCGTTGGTGAGCTCGCGCACCTCAGCTTCGGGATGATCGGCCAGCACCAGACTGAAGATGCCATTGTCCGGGCCCACGAAGAAGTACCCGCCCGCCCTGATGGCAATACCGCGGCGAGAGGAGCCCACTCCCGGATCGACCACGGCCACAAAGGCGGTGCCCGCGGGGAAGACGGAGACGGTTGCGCGCAGCACAAAGGCGGCCTCGCGAACCGCATGCGAGGCGACGTCATGAGAGATGTCCACCACCTGCGCGTCGGGACACGCCGCGAGCACGGCGCCGCGGAGCGAACCCGCATACTGGTCCCTGGTTCCGTAGTCGGTAAGCAGTGCGACGATCTTCGGCATGGTCTTTCCAGGATTCTAGCTAGACTTTCCCCTAAGGTTGCCGGCAATTGAACAAATGAACTCCCTCTCGTCCCTCTACCGGCCATCCCTCGCGCTCCTGACCGATCTCTATCAGTTGACCATGGCCTACGCCCATTGGAAGACCGGCTCCCACCGCAAGGAAGCGGTCTTTCATCTCTACTTTCGAAACAATCCCTTCGGCGGCGGTTTCACGGTGGCCTGCGGTCTGGCCCGGGCCAAGGAGTTCCTGGCGGATTTTCGATACGCCGACGACGATCTCACTTACCTTCGAACCCTGGCCGGACAGGATGGAAGCCGACTCTTCGATGAGGGCTTCCTCGAGTACCTGCGCGAACTGAAAATCGACTGCGACATCGACGCGGTGGATGAGGGGCGAGTGGTCTTCCCCTCGGCCCCCCTGGTCAGGGTTCGGGGGCCGATCATCGCCGCTCAGTTGCTCGAGACCCCTCTCCTCAATATCGTCAACTTCGAAACCCTCATCGCCACCAAAGCCGCCCGCGTCGCCATCGCGGCCCGGGGCGAGCCGGTGATGGAGTTCGGCCTTCGGCGGGCCCAGGGCATCGATGGCGCCCTGGCCGCGAGCCGCGCCGCCTACATCGGGGGGTGCAGCGCCACCTCCAACGTCCTCGCCGGAAAACTCTTCGGGATTCCGGTGAAGGGCACGCATTCCCACAGCTGGGTGATGGCCTTCGGAAGCGAGATGGAGTCGTTCGAGCAGTATGCCGCGGCGAGCCCGGGCAACTGCGTGTTCCTCGTCGATACCTTCCACTCGCTCGATGGCGTGGCCCATGCCATCGAGGTGGGAAGGAAGCTGGCGAAGGCGGGTCATCGCCTCGGCGGCATACGCCTCGACTCCGGCGACCTCGCCTACCTATCCATCGAGGCGCGGCGGATGCTCGACGAGGCGGGCTTTGGGGACGCGGCCATCGTGGCCAGCAACGAACTCGACGAGAACATCATCAGCAGTCTCCGCGAGCAGGGGGCGCGGGTGTCGGTGTGGGGCGTGGGGACGAGACTCATCACCGGCCATGACCAGGCCGCGATGGGCTGCGTCTACAAACTCTCGGCGGTTCGCGATCCCGGGGGGCCGTGGCGAGCCCGAATGAAGCTCTCCGAGCAGGCCGCCAAGGTCTCGAATCCGGGCATCCAGCAGGTCCGACGCTTCGCCAGCGGCACTGAATTCGCGGGCGACATGATCTGGCACGACGAGCCGGATACCCACGTTGGCGCCTCGCCCCTGATGATCGACCCGCTGGACATGACAAGGCGCCGGTCCTTCGGCCCGGGCCACACCTTCGAGGACCTGCTCAAGCCGATCTTTCGTAAGGGCATCCTGGTGAGCGCGCCGGAAACGCTCGCGACGGTAAGGGCGCGAGTGGTGGAGGATCTCTCGAAATTCCACCCCGGCATCAAGCGGTTCGTGAACCCGCACGTCTACGCGGTTGGCCTGGAGGAATCCCTCTTCAAGATGCGCTCCGACCTCATGCTCCGACTCCGAAACCTGCGCGCGGATGGACTGTTCGACTGACCGGACCTGACTCGAGTTCACCAGTCGCCACCAGACACCATGACCCTGATCCCGGCCCATTACCTCCCCATCCACGCGCGGCAGTTCGGCTACCGGCCGGATGCGCAGGCCCTGTTCGACGCGGCCGGCGTCTTTCGACGCGAGCACCATGTCCTGCCCGCGGCTTCCGACCTGCGACGAAACCACCTCGTCCTCATCGATGTCCAGCGCGACTTCTGTTTTCCCGACGGGACGCTGTACGTGGGGGGCCGAAGCGGCCAGGGCGCGATGGACGACAACGATCGGATCGCCCGCTTCGTCTACCAGAACCTCGAGAGGATCTCAGAGATCACCTGCACCCTCGATTCGCACCTTCCGTTTCAGATCTTCTTTGCTCCGTTTTGGGTGGATCGCGCGGGCGGTCCGCTCGCCCCTCATCGAACCATCTCCGCCGATGAGATCCGCGCCCTGGAAGTGCGGCCGAATCCCGAGGTGGTCGCCGCCGCGGGAGCCCCCGATCTCGACTGGCTCACCCGGCAGGTTCTGTTCTACTGCGAGTCGCTGGCCAAGGCCGGGAAGTACGTCCTCTACCTGTGGCCTCCCCACGTTCTTCTGGGCGGGGATGGCCATGCGCTCGCCGGCGTCATCCAGGAAGCGCGCCTCTTCCACGCCTACGCTCGCGGCGCCCGCAATGGCGTCGAGATCAAGGGGATGCATCCGCTCACCGAGAACTATTCGGTTTTCTCGCCGGAGGTTCTCCTGACCCACGATGGCGCTTCGCTCGCGACCAGGAATGGCGCGCTGATCGAGACGCTGCTGGCCGAGGATCGGCTGATCATCGCCGGACAAGCGTCGAGCCACTGCGTCAAGAGTTCGATCGATGATCTGCTCGAGGCAATTCTGCGACGGGATCCCAAGCTCGCCCGACGCGTCTACATCATGGAGGACGCGATGTCCGCGGTGGCCATTCCCGATCCGGCGAGGCCGGGATCGTTCTTCGCTGACTTCACCGACGCGGCCCAGAACGCCCTCGGTCGCTTTGACGAAGCGGGCATGCGCATCGTAAGAACCACCACCCCCGTCTCCGACTGGCCCGGTTTTCTCGACTAGGACGCCCCCAGTTTGCGCCGCATCTATCTCGACCACGCCGCCACTACGCCTCTGGACCCGGAAGTTCTGGAGGCCATGCTTCCATACCTGCGCGACGACTTCGGGAATCCGTCGTCGGTCCACCGCTTCGGCCAGCGGGCCCGCGGCGCGATCGACGAGGCCCGGGCCAAAGTCGCGGCCCTCCTCGGTGCGAGGGATTCGGAGATCGTATTCACGGGCAGCGGGACCGAGGCGGACAACCTGGCCATCGTGGGCGCCACCCAGGCGGCGGTGAACCTGGGTCACGAGCGGCCACGAACCGGCCTGGTGATCAGCGCCATCGAGCATCACGCCATCCTCAATAGTGCGAAGGCGCTCGACCGCTCGAAGCACAAAGTTACGCTCGCCCGCGTGCACGAAAGCGGACAGGTCGACCTTCGCGATCTCGAAGAGGCGACCAGCGACTCGACCGCTCTCGTCTCGATCATGTCCGCGAACAACGAAACCGGGGTGATGCAGCCGATCCTTGAAGTCGGCCGCATCGCGCGCTCGAAGGGCGCGCTCGTCCACACCGACGCGGTCCAGGGCCTGGGGAAGGTCCCCATCGACGTGGGCCGCCTCGACGTCGATCTGCTGACCGTTTCGGCGCACAAGATCTATGGCCCCAAGGGCACGGGGGCGCTCTACGTTCGAAGCGGCACCCGCATGACCTCCCTCATTCGAGGCGGGTCTCAGGAACGAAACCGCCGCGCGGGAACGGAGAACGTGGCCGCCATTGCCGGCTTCGGCAAGGCCTGTGAACTCGCTCAGGCGCGCCTCGGCGAGGACACGAAGCGCATCGGCGAACTCCGCGACCGCCTCGAAGCGGGGCTGCTCGAGGCCCTAAAGGGTGCGGTCACCCGCAACGGTTCGGCGGAGGCGCGAATCTGCTCAACCACCAGCCTGTCCTTCCAGGGCGTCTCGGGCGAAGATCTTCTGATCGCGCTCGACCTCGCGGGTATCGCGGTCTCGACCGGCGCCGCCTGCGCCGCGGGGTCGCCGGAGCCGTCACACGTGCTGAAGGCGATGGGCCTGCCCAGAGAACAGGTGAACGGATCCCTGCGCTTTTCCCTCGGCCGCAGCACGACCGCGGAAGAAATCGACCGAACGGTCGAGGCGGTCAAGACGGCGGCTCAGCGCCTGCGCGGAAGCCGGGTCCGATAGCTGCAGGCCCAAGCGGAGGCCGGATTTACTCCGGCCGCAGCGTACGGGGGTCTGGGGGGCTAAGCATGGCAGTCCGTTTTGTGAACTGCGGCCCCCCAGCTAAGGATGGAGCGGGCGACGGGGTTCGAACCCGCGACACCGAGCTTGGGAAGCTCGTACTCTACCAGCTGAGCTACGCCCGCTCTGGGCGATGATCGGTGCGATCTTAGGCTCCGGACCTTCTGAGCGTCAACGGCCGGGCGCTCGGCCACCCTACTTCGGAATCAGGACAGTATCAATCACGTGAATCACCCCGTTGCTCGCGGGAACGTCGGCTTTGATGACGGTGGCCCCATCGACCTTGAGGCCCCTGGTCGCGTCGATCTTGATCCGCCCGCCGTTGGCGGTGCTCAGATCCTTCAAACCGCGCAGGTCGGCCGCGCTGGCGTTGCCCGCGAACACGTGATAGGTGAGCACCGCGGTCAGCTTCGCCTTGTCCTTCAACAGTGCGTCGAGGTCTGCTTTCGGGATCTTGGCAAAGGCCTCGTCGGTGGGAGCGAACACCGTGAACGGCCCGGGACCCTTCAGGGTCTGGACCAGGCCGGCTGCCTGCAAGGCCGCGGCGAGACTCTTGAACGTCCCCGCGGCCACCGCGGTGTCCACGATGTCCTTGGGCTGGGCGGCGACCGGAGTCGCACGGATCAGGATGGTGAGAACAGCGGCGAGCGTGAGCAACCTCTTCATGAGTGGAACCCTTTCTTTAGGGCAGGAACGCCCCAGGTCCTGAGTCTGACCAGAGGTCTGGAGGCGCGGTATGACCGCCGTCATGCGGACCCGGCTTGACCGATTAGACTAACCTCCACGCCATCCGCACTTTCCGCCTCCTGCTGGAGAAACCATGGGCCTTTTTGGAAAACCCGATCCTCGACCCGCTCAAGAGCCTGCGGTCGCGCCACCGACGCCGGCGGCGCCCAAGCCCTCGGCGAAAAACACGGTCATGGGGGAGAAAACCCGCTACGTCGGCCGAATCGACACCGACGAGCCTCTGCTGATCCTCGGGCAGGTGGATGGAGAGATCAAGTCCTCGAGCGAGGTGGAGATCGGCGAAACCGGGGAGGTGAAGGCCACGCTCTCGGCCAGGTCAATCGTGATCTCCGGGAAAGTCACGGGCGAGTGCACCGCCTCCGAACGGCTTGAAATCAGGCCCTCGGGAAGGCTCAACGGTACCATCAAGGCTCCTCGTATCGCCATCGCGGAGGGGGCGGAGTTCAAGGGAACGAGCCAGATGGCGGCGAGCGCCAGGCCCTGAATGCCGGGAGCGGACGCCGCCTCGCTATACTGAGGCTTCTTTCCCATGCCGACCTCGAACCTGACACCGGTAGCGGCCGACGAACTGGCGCCTGCGGACGCTCCCGCTTCGCTGCCATCGTCGGACGACCCCTCGCCCCCGCCTGACCCGGTCACCCTGCTCGAGCAGGAATTGGCCTCCCTCCGAGACCAGCTTCTGAGGCGCCGCGCCGAGTTCGACAACTATCGACGCCGGGTGGAACGGGATCAGCGGGCGGCGGGCGAGGATGCGGTCATCTCGCTCCTCGGCGACCTTCTGCCCTCGATGGACGCGCTCGAAAAAGCACTGGAGGCGAAGGGCACGCTGGCGGAGATCCGGACGGGAATTGAGATCACCCTGAAGGACATTTCAACCACCCTAGCCAACCGCGGGGTCCGGATCGAAGATCCAACCGGGGAAAGGTTCGATCCGCTTCGCCATCAGGCCCTCTCCTACGAGCCGGTGGAGGGCGCCAGGGATGGTTCGATCGTGGCGTGCTATCGCAAGGGCTACATGATCGGCGAAAGGCTGATCCGTCCGGCCCTGGTCAAAGTCGCACAACAGGCGACCGGGGAAAACCCTGCGGTCATCGAGCCGGTTTCGCACTAGGAGGGCGCTCATGGGACGAATCATCGGCATCGATCTGGGCACCACCAACTCCTGCGTGGCGGTCATAGAGAACGGCCAACCCGTGGTCATTCCCAACGCGGAGGGCGCGCGCACCACTCCGTCGGTGATCGCCTTCACCGCCAAGGGCGACCGTCTGGTCGGCCAGATCGCCAAGCGTCAGGCCATTACCAACCCCACCAACACGCTCTACGCGGTGAAGCGGCTGATCGGGAGGAAGTTCAACTCTCCCGAGGTAGCCCATGCGCGCAAGTTCGCCCCTTTCGAGGTAGCCGAATCTTCGAACGGCGATGCTCATATCCGCGCCGCCGAACGGCTTTACGCCCCGCCCGAGATCTCGGCCCTCGTTCTTCAGAAGTTGAAACAAGGCGCCGAAGAGTACCTCGGCGAAACCGTGGACGAGGCCATCATCACGGTCCCCGCGTACTTCAACGATCCGCAGCGCCAGGCCACCAAAGACGCGGGCCTGATCGCCGGCCTCAAGGTGAGCCGCATCCTCAATGAGCCGACCGCGGCCGCTCTCGCCTATGGCCTGGGGGGGAAGGGACAGAAGAATCAATACGTCGCGGTCTACGACCTCGGCGGCGGAACCTTCGACATCTCCATTCTCGAAGTCAGCGACGGGGTCATGCAGGTGAAGGCCACCGGCGGCGATACTTTCCTCGGCGGCGAAGACTTCGACCAGCGGATCATCGACTATCTGGTCGACGACTTCGCGAAGTCGACCTCCATCGACCTGAGCCAGGACCGGATGGCCCGCCAGCGCTTGAAAGAGGCGGCGGAAAAAGCCAAGTGCGATCTGTCCACCGCCGATTCAACCGAGGTGGTTCTGCCCTTCATCTCGGCCGACGCGGCCGGGCCCAAGCATCTCTCGGTGACTCTGACCCGCGCCCAGTACGAAGCGATGACCCAGGACCTGCTCTCCCGCACCGAGGAGCCCTGCAAACGCTGTCTGGTGGACGCCGGGCTCAAGGCCGATCAGATCGACGACGTCATCCTGGTCGGCGGTCAGACCCGGGCCCCGCAGGTGGTGGAGATCGTGCAGCGGGTCTTCGGCCGCAAGCCCAACCGTTCCATAAACCCCGACGAATGCGTGGCCATGGGCGCGGCCATCCAGACCGGCATCATGGAGGGCGAGGTGAAGAGCCTGGTCCTGCTCGACGTCACCCCCTACACCCTCGGCATCGAAACCATGAACGGGACCTTCACCCCGATCATCGACCGCAACTCCGCCATTCCCACGAGGCGGGCGCGGATCTTCACCACCGTGGCCGACAATCAGACCAGCGTGGAGCTCCACGTCTTGCAGGGTGAGAGCGACATGTCCGCCTACAACCGGTCGCTGGCGCGCTTCGACCTGACCAATATTCCGCCTTCGCCCCGCGGCCTCCCCCAGATCGAAGTGGGTTTCGAGATCGACTCGGACGGGATCGTCTCGGTGTCGGCCCTCGATCAGGCCACCGGACGTTCGCAGTCCCTGGTGATTCACCCCGCGAGCGGCATCAACGAGCATGAGCTCGAACGCCTGGTTGGGGAAACCAAGACGCGACAGGTGAGCGAAAAGGAAACCAAGGAAAAGGAAAAACTCCTCCAGCAGGTGAGCGGCCTGGTGGCCAACTCCCAGCGCACCCTCACCCTCCTCGAACGAAAGCTCTCCGCCGAAGAAAAAACCAGAATTCAGACCGCGATCATGGACACCCAGCGACTGAAAGTCGAGGACACCGTGGCCACCCTCCAGCGCAGCCTGCGCGAAATGGAAGAGATCGCCCAGATCCTGTCGTCGGCCATGCTTCGGGCCTAGTCGCCCTCTTTTTCCAAGGACGTCCGGGCCGTCGGCTCCTCCCTCTCCCCTTTCACGGGCCTCCGCCTCCCTTTCTTCAAGACCTCTATCTCATCCCGCTAAGACATGGCTCGCGACTACTACGAAATTCTCGAAGTCTCCAGAACCAGCACCGACCAGGAGATCAAGTCCGCCTACCGCAAGGTCGCCATGAAGTTCCACCCGGACCGGAATCCGGGAGACAAAGCCGCGGAGGACAAGTTCAAGGAAGCGGCCGAGGCTTACGGCGTTCTCTCCGACCAAGACAAGAGAAAGCGTTACGACGCCTATGGTCACGCCGGGGTCTCCGGGGCCTCGGGCGCTTCGGGCTTCGACCCGTCGACCTTCTCGGATTTCTCCGACATCCTGGGCGACTTTTTCGGCCTCGGGGATCAGGCGAGAAGACGGGGGGGCGGAGGAGCACGGCGCGGCGCCGACCTTCGCTACACCATCGAGATCGACTTCGAAGAGGGCCTCTTCGGGGCCACCAAGACCATCCGGGTGCCCCGACACGAACGCTGCGCCACCTGCACCGGCTCGGGTGCCGCCGCCGGCAGCAAGCCCACCACGTGCGGGACCTGCAATGGCACGGGCCAGATCGCGTTTCAGCAGGGTTTCTTCACCGTGGCCAGGACCTGCGGACGCTGCCGCGGTTCCGGAAAGATCATCGCCTCTCCGTGCCGCGACTGCCGCGGCGAAGGCCTCGTGCCCAAGGAGCGGGAGATTCAAATCAAGATCCCCGCCGGGGTCGACACCGGATCGCAACTCCGAGTATCGGGCGAAGGCGAAGCGGGAATGAGTTCGGCGCCTCCGGGCGACCTCTACGTGGTCCTGCGCGTGCGCGACCACAAGGATGGCTTCTTCAAGCGCGACGGCACCGCCCTGGTCTGCGAACTACCGATCAGTTTCGTTCAGGCGATTCTCGGAGATCAGGTGGAGATCCCCATGCCTGACGGTTCGCGAGCCAAGGTCACGGTGCCGGAAGGCGCGCAGCCCGGCTCCGTCCTCCGGCTGCGCGGACAGGGCGCTCCGGAACTGGGCGGTCGCGGCCGGGGAGACCTGTACGTTCAGATCAAGGTGGTGATTCCGAAGAAGATCGGCGGCGAGGAGAAGAAGCTGCTGGAGAAACTCGGCAAGACCATGAACGTCGATCTCTCTTCGAAAGGGAAATCGTTCTTCGAGAAAGTTCGCGACATCCTGGGTTGAGCGGGGGTGCGCAAACGACCGGAATGATTCCCGTGCTCCTCCCCCCGACGTCCCCCCCCGACCCGTCGGTCGACGCCTGGGTTCTGAACGTCAAGGAGGCCCTGGAAGATGAAGTTTCCGGCCTGGTATGGCTGGTGGGCTGCACGGGAATCACGGTCGAGAGGGCTTCGGCGGACACCGTTTCACTGGTGTGCTTCTTCGTCGACCCCGAGGCTCACCAGGACGGGATGCAAAGCCTCGCGCTCGCCTTCGGGACGACGGCGAAGAAAATCCAGGTGCCCAACCCCGACTGGGTTCAGCGATTCAAGGAGACCTTCGTCAGCTTCGACGCACCGCCCTTTCGGATCGTGCCGGAGTGGATCGATGAGGCAGCCGAGGCTCCGCGCGTCGGCATGAGCGCAGCCGAAGGCCGCCGAAGCCCCCTCCCCCTTCGCGTCGATCCCGGCCGGGCCTTCGGCACCGGCACCCACGAATCGACGAGACTCTGCCTCCAGACCCTCGGCGACCTCGCCCCCACCCTGCCGCCATCGCCCCGCACCCTGGATCTGGGCTGCGGCACGGGAATCCTGGGTATCGCCGCGATCAAGCTGGTTGGGGCCAGGGTGGTGGCCTGCGATTTCGACCCGCTGGCCACGTCGTCGGCCAGAAAGCATGCGCGGCTGAACGAGGTCGACCTCGAGGTCCTGCTGATGGACGGGTGCCGCAGTCTGCTTCCCGGCCGGTTCGATCTGGTCCTGGCCAATCTCATGGCGCCTTTCCTGATCTCCAGAGTCTCGGAGATCACGGCGGTCGGGGCTCGCGGATGCCGGTTCGTCCTCGCGGGTCTGCTGCGCGATGAAGAGTCGGCGGTGAAAGCCGCCTGGCCCCGAGGATGGGAAGTCTCATCCTCCTACCAGGGCGAGTGGGCAAGCCTTTGCTACGAGCGGCCATGAGCGTCCATCGATTCCACGTGCCCTCGGTCGGTACGGGCGTCGTTCAGCTGCCGGAGGCGGCCCGCATCCAGGCCACGCGCGTCCTGCGCCTGGGCGTTGGAGACCGGCTGCGGGCTTTCGACGCGGGGGTTGAGTTCGAAGCGACGATTTCGGCGATCGAAAAGCATCGCGTCCTGATCGAGGTCGGCGTTTCGATCCCCGCCACCCGCGAACGCCGGGTTCCTCTGCACCTCATCCTGAGCCCGCTGAAGGGCGATCTCACGGAGCTGGTCATCCAGAAAGCGACCGAGTTGGGAGTCGACCGGATATCCCCGGCTCTTTTCGAGAGGACGGACACGGTGGCACGGCGAGATCCGAGCGAAGCCCGGATCGAGAGATGGCATCGGGTGGCGGCCAGCGCCGCCGAGCAGTCGGGGCGCGCCACGGTGCCGAAAGTCAACAACGTGGTGACTCTGAAGCAAGCCGTCGAGACCCTCGGCAAAGCGCTGGACGGCGACCTGCGCCTGGTGGCGGCGGAACCATCGCTCGATCAAAGTGGACAGAACCAGCGCGCGGCCACCGGCGTTCGGTCGGTGGTGGTGGCGGTTGGCCCGGCGGGAGGATTGACCCGGGG
>JANODX010000046.1:0-6538 GCA_031412915.1 Vicinamibacteria bacterium
CGTGCGCGACGTACTTTCTCGATGATCGTTTCGGCCTTCGCCTTCCAGACAAATGGTCGAGGGCTGTCGTTGTGCCCGTCGATGTAGTCGGAGATTGCGGCGATCAGGTCGGGCACGCTCTTGAACGCTCCCCGACGAATCCGCTTGTCGGTGAGGTCTCGGAAGAAGCGCTCAACAAGATTGAGCCAGGAAGAACTCGTCGGAATGAAGTGAAGATGGAAACGCGGGTGCCGGTCGAGCCAGCGCATTACCTTCGGGTGCTTGTGCGTCGCATAGTTGTCGAGGATGAGATGTAAGTCGAGATCCTTCGGCGTCTCTCGGTCAATGACCTTGAGAAACCGAATCCACTCTTGATGCCGATGCCGATCCATGCACTCTGAGATGACCCGCCCATGGACCAGTTCGAGCGCGGCGAATAGGGTTGTCGTCCCGTTACGTTTGTAGTCGTGCGTCATCGTTTGCGCACGGCCCTTGTATATCGGCAGGCTCTTTTGGGTTCGGTCGAGCGCTTGAATCTGCGTCTTCTCATCGACACTCAGAACGAGCGCGCGCTCGGGCGGGTTCAGGTACAAGCCCACAACATCCACGAGCTTCTCGATGAACAGCGGATCGTTGCTGAGCTTGAATCTCTTGACCATGTGCGGCTTGAGACCACCGGCTTTCCACACCCGATGGACCATGAGGTGGTCCACTCCGAGTTCCTTCGCCAGGCTGCGAGTGCTCCAATGGGTGGCGTTGCGCGGGCGCTCCTGCGTGGTCTTCCTCAAGATCTCCGCCTCGACTCGACGCCGGACCAAGGGCTTCCTTCCGCCCCGAGGTGCGTCCTTCTCGATGCCCGCAAGGCCGAGCTTCACGAAGCGCGAACGCCAGCGACCAACGCTCTCACGGGTCACACCGAGTTCCTTCGCTATCTCGCGATTCTCGTTGCCCCGCGCAGCGAGCAAGACGATCTCGGCTCGCATGATCAAGCGCGCTGGCGTCCTCTTTCCGCGCGCCCAGCGCTCCAGTGTCGCCTTCTGCTCTTCCGTCAGTTCAACTCGGGGGGCAATCCGCATCTCGTCTCATTCTCCTCTTCAGAGATTGAGACGTATGTCGAGTCAATAAGTCTGGACAACTATGGAACAGATGACTAGAACTTCGCGACGAGGGCGGCGGCGATCGTGGTGTCCGTCTTCTTCTTGCCGGAGGGCGGGGTGTTGAGGTGACCGAGGGTGTGAGACAACTTCAGAGAAAGACGCGAGTCGATCGCCGAAGTGAGCGACGCGACATTGGCGAGGCGCCAGTCTTCGCTGTCGGAGAAGTTGGCGGTCGCATTGAACTGATTCTGAAAATCGGCGGTCTTCGAAATCACGAACTTATAGTTGAGGCCGGCGCGGCCCGACGCAAAGTCCTCACCGATCTTCTCGGGGAGGCGAACCTCGTGAGTGAACCCGAGTCCGGCCTCAACGGCCAGCAAATGCTTCCCGGTGATCGTGAGTTTCCGCGCGATTCCCAACCCGCCGCCGTAACGGGAATCGATACCCGCGAAGGTATCGCGGGCATAGCCGGTTTCGAGGAACAAATCGGTCTTCTCGTTCAAGGCGCGGGCGACGCGCACAGACCCCATCAGGTTCCTGAGATTCTCCTCGCCCCCATCCGATCCCTGGTTAAATGCCGCCTTCAGGGCGAGCGACCAGGGAGACTCGCCCTTGTGCTTCGCCTCGGCACCCAGGCCGAGGACGGACGTTTCGGTGTTTCCGGAAGTGTTGAGAAAGGAGGCCTGGGCAGACCCCGCCCAGGGCGGCGGAGGGGGCGGGGGTGCTTGGGTGGCCGCGGGTGCCTGGGCCAGCGCCGGGGATGAGAAGAGGACGAGCGCGAGTTTCACAAAACGGATTCTGGAAGGAGGCATGAACAATCCTTGTGGTTGCTGGTTGAAATCAACGTCCTGAACGACACGGAGCGTCCGCATCGGAAATCTCTCGCTCCTCGGTCTGCGCCCGCCGAGGTGGAGAGACGGGCGTCGCAGCCCGCGAACCTGGTCCGGCAGAAGGGGGGCGGGAACTTGGGACTCAGGCGCCGGTTTTGACCTTTTCGCCCTTCATCTTCTCGTAGGCGCGGACGAGCATGAAGACGACGAATCCGACCACGGCGAAGTCGAAAGCCGTCTGGATGAAGTTGCCGTACTTGATGGTGGACTCTCCGGCCTTGATCGCCAGATCCTTGAAGCTGACCCCGCCCAGGACCGCACCGACTATGGGCATGACCAGATCGTCGACCAGCGAGGCCACGATCTTGCCGAAGGCCCCGCCCATCACGACCGCCACCGCCAATTCGACCACGTTTCCGCGCTGCAGAAACGCCTTGAAGTCATTCAACATGGTGGGAACCTCGAACAGTGTTCTTGAAACAAGAGAGGGAGAACGGCGATCCTTCGAAGAGACTCGCCGGAAGGAATGGACGATTGAGAGCGGTCGGGAAGCTTATGAGCGGGGCCGATGAAGATCAACTCTGTAGACTCCAGGATGCGATCCATGCCGCGGCCAAAGGCCTCGGGACTGGCTTCCTGACCTCCCCGTGATCTCCCTCATTCTCCTGCTTTGCGTTTGCGCCTCGGGGGCGCTCCTGGCGCGCCGGCTCGACCTGGCCTCCGGGAGGCTCCACGAAGCCCTGGCCCTCGGAGCAGCGATGGGCCTCGCCATGTTCGCGGCCTTCGGCTTCGTCCTGGGTTGGGCCTTTGGACTCTCGACCTTCACGGTGCTTTTGGCCGCGCTTCTGACCATGGCCACCGGCATCGGACTCGGCGTCCGGCCGTCCGCCCTCGGGAGGCGAATCACCACCCGACCGGGAACAGGCGCCGTCCTTCTGTCCCTGCTGACCCTTCTTCTGGTCGCGCGTCTATCCGACCGCACGCTCTTCGAAACCAACACCGGGATCGCCACCGGAGATCGTCACAACTTCGGCGACCTGCCGTTCCACATGGCCATCGCCACGGGCTTCGCCTACGGCCGCAACTTTCCGCCCGAGCATCCCGAGCTCGCGGGCGTGCCCCTGACCTACCCGTTCTTCGGCGACCTCATCGCAGGAATGGTGCTGACCCTGGGCGGTTCGTGGCGCGATGCGTTCTTCTGGCCCAGCCTGATCCTGGGTCTCAGTGTGGTGGTCGCGTTGGTTCGGTTCGGACAGGCGGTCACCGGTTCGCGCGCGCTCGGGCGCGCCGCCGCGGGGCTCACGTTCTTTTCGGGGGGATTGGGATTCCTGACCCTGACGGACTTCCACAGCCTCACCCGATGGTGGACGGGCGGGCCAGACCTCACCATCAACGACGCGGGAGTCCGCTACGCGAATGTCATCACCACACTCTTCATCCCCCAGAGGGCGATCCTGTTCGGCTGGCCCCTGCTCTTCTTCGCCCTGGCTCTTCTCATCGAGGGCTTGAAAGAGGATCCTCCACCGGATGGGCGCCGATCGAGGACGCGACCATGGCTTGGCGCGGGGATCATGGCCTCTTTGCTCCCCCTCGTTCACTCCCACTCCTTCGCGGTAGTGTGTTTCTGCGTCTTGTTCTTCGCCACCCTGGCCGGACCCAAGGCGTTCGGCGCCTTCGTGAGAGGCGTCCTTCCCCTGGCTCTCCCCGCCGTTCTCTTCATGGCCAGTCACAATTCGCTCTCTGCCGGGAAGTTCCTGAGCTGGCAGCCCGGTTTCGATGGCGGCGATTCTGAGCCGATCCGGTACTGGGCGATGAACGGCGGTCTCTTCTTCCCTCTCGCTGCCTTGGGTATCGCTCGAGCCCCGAAGGCCTCGGTGCGCGCATCTCTCGCCGCGCCCTTCGCGGTCCTCTTTGTTCTCGCGAATCTGTTCCGGCTGTCCCCGTGGATCTGGGACAACATGAAGTTCATGGCCCCCGCCCATGCCGGTCTCGCTCCGTTCGCGGCCCTCACCCTGGCCCTGCTCTGGAAACACGGCCGAATCGGCAAGACCCTGGCCCTCCTCGGCTTCGCGGTCGCGACTCTCTCCGGCGCCCTGGATGTCTCGAAAGTCGCTCTGTCGGGCGGCGAATACCAGATCTTCGATCGGACCGACCTGGCCTTCGCGGAGAAAGTGAGACAGGCGACGGACCCCGGCGCGACCATTCTGACCGCGCCCACCCACAACCATCCCGTTCTGCTTTCGGGACGGAGGGTATTCCTGGGTTACGAAGGGCATCTGTGGTCGCAGGGCTTGAGTTATGCCGCGCGAAAGCCGGTTGCGGACGCCCTGTTCCGCGGAGAGCCTCCGCCTGAGGGTGCGGGAGCGCTCATCCGCATCGACGCCATCGCGGTGACGCCAGCGGAGGGACCCCTGATTCGCGACCCCCATGCCTTCGAGGGCCTTCCATCGCTTGTGGAATCCCCCTATCGTTTGTGGCAAGTCCGATGAAGCGCCTCTCGAAGACGGACGCCGCCGCCCTCGCCGTTCTGGCCCTGGCCCTGGCCCTGCGTTTTCAGGACCTGAGCGTGCGTCCCTTCCATCACGATGAAGGCGTCAACGGTTTCTTCCTGACCCGGCTCGTGCGCGAGGGTGTCTTCACCTACGACCCCGGCAACTACCACGGCCCGACTCTCTACTATTTCACCCTCCCTCTGGTGGCGATCTTCGGCCTTTCCGATATCGCGGTCCGGGGCACCACTGCTCTGTTCGGGGCTCTAACCGTTCTCGTGTTGTGGCGCCTTCTCTCTCGGGCGGGCGGGACCTTTGCTCTCCCCGCCATGGCGCTTTTCGCCACCTCTCCGGGCGCCGTGTTCTTCTCGCGATACTTCATCCACGAGGCTCTCTTCGTCGCCTTCACCGTTCTCGCACTCTCGGCGTCGCCCTTCCGGGGCAACCACCAACGCTGGCGCTTCGTGAGCGCGGGCCTCGCTCTCGGACTTCTCTTTGCCACCAAGGAAACGGCCTTCGTCTCGGTCGGCGCGATCGTGGGCGGAGCCCTGGCCGCGGCCTGGCTCGTGGAGGGCGTGTCGCCTCTTTCGATGGCGAAGGGGACCGGGCCCTACGCCTCGGAGCATGTTGAGAATCTGGTGCACGGGGCTCTGGCCTTCGCCGCTTCCGCGGGGATTGTGTATTCGTCCTTCTTCCGAAATCCCAAGGGTGTCCTCGACGCTTTCCACACCTTCGCGTTCTGGACCAGGACCGCCGTCCGCGACCATGCGGGTCCCTGGAATCAGCACATCCTCTGGCTTCAGGAGGCCGACCCGGTGCTGGTCTATCTGGGCTTCGCCGGCGTCTGTCTCGCCCTGCTCTTGCGGCGTTCGTTCCTGGGTGTTCTGGCCGCGGTGTGGACTATTCTGATCTTCCTCGCCTACGGTGTCGTCAAGTACAAGACGCCCTGGCTCGGCCTCAATATGCTCCTGCCTCTGGCCGTCTCCGCGGGCTACCTGATTCGCGAAATCGCCAGTCTGAGTTTCCTGTCGGGGCGTCTCTCCATGAAGCCGGTGGCCGTGGTCATGACCCTGGCGGCCACGGGTTTCTCGGCCACCGCGAGCCTCGACCTCGAAACCAAGAAGTACGACGACGAGACCCATCCCTACGTCTACGCGCACACCCAGCGGACCTTCCTCGGTTTCGTGCGCCTGATCGAGGCCCGCGCCGCCATCCTCGGCACCGGCAAGGACACCGGGATCGCGATCTTCGCTCCCGAGAACTGGCCCCTCGCCTGGTACCTGCGCGATTACGCCAAGACCGGCTATTGGGGCGAGTTCAAAACCGACGTCGACGTCGACATGTACATCGCCGCGGTCGCTCAGGATCCGCAAATGGCCCTGAAGCTGGGCAATGCCTTCGAGCGTTTCGGGCCCTACAACATGCGCGGCGTGGTGGACCTCACCCTCTGGATCCGGAAGGTCAACCCCTGATCGGCCCATTGCGCAAGCACCTGCGGAGCGAGGTTCTGCGCATCGAGGGCCTCATCCCGGTGCTGATGAAACCACGGAATGGCGTCCCCTGGAGTTCGGACGATCGCGCCCTTCTTCGCGGCGAGATGAAACGGCTGGCCCGAGCTACGCCGGGTTTCCTGATCTTTCTCCTTCCCGGCGGCGTGGTGTTGCTCCCGCTCTACGCCTGGTTCCTGGACACGCGACGCGCGCGGAGATTTCTCAATAGCAGTGATGGCATTCGGCAGTGACGGGGAAGAAACCCGCCCCAGCCGCCGGCATCTCGAAGACCGGTCCCTGAGCTTGCCCGCACTGAGCCTGCCCGCACTGAGCTTGTCGAAGTGTCGAAGTGTCGAAGGGGGTCCCTGAGCCTGTCGAAGGGACCCCGCGACACTGACGGCGGTGGCTTCGACCGGCTCAGCCACCGATGCCTCCTCGTGCCCCTGAGCTTGCCCGCACTGAGCTCGTCGAAGTGTCGAAGGGTGGTCCCTGAGCCTGTCGAAGGGACCCCGCGACACAGACGGCGGTGGCGTCGACCGGCTCCGCCCCCGATGCCTCCGCGTGCCCCGTCGGGAGCGCACACGTCGGGACTCCAGTACCACAACCCGAGCGGGGGTTCCCGGAGCGGGGGGGAGGGGGGGGGGGGGGGGGGG
>JANODX010000047.1:0-1565 GCA_031412915.1 Vicinamibacteria bacterium
TCGTCGTCGGTGCGGCTTGGAATCGCGATGTGGCTGCTGTCGTTCTGAGCGCCGTAAAGCCAGTAGGGGGCCTGGTCGTCCACGGCCAGGCTGAGCAGGTCGGCGGTGGGTTGGTTGTTGAGGCTCGACCAGGACTCGCCCCCGTTCAGCGTCACCGCGGCTCCCCCATCCCCTCCGTCGATCATTCGGCGAGGATCGTTGGGATCGATCCACAACGCATGATGGTCCCAGTTCTGAGACGGTTGATCCTTGAACGTCCGGCCCGCGTCCGTGGACTTGAACAAACCGCTGATGGGCTGGATGTAGACGACGTCTTGATCCTTGGGGTCGGCGGTGATGTGGTTGTAGGAGTTCGGGATCTCCATCTTGCCGGGGTCCTGATGGGTCATCCGCCAGGTGGAGCCAGAGTCATCGGAACGATAGATCCCGCCTTCGCCCCGGTCGGCCTCGATGAACGCATACACCCGGCTGGAGCGCGCCGGTGAGATCGACATGCCGATCTTCCCGATCAGTCCCTTGGGCATCCCGGGATTGCGGGTGATGTCCTTCCAGCTGTCTCCGCCATCCGTGGTCTTGAAAAGGCCCGTGCTCGGGCCGCCACTCTCCTCGTCCCACGGGTAGGTCACGTGGTGGTTCAAGGCGGCGATGATCACCTTGGGGTTCGCGGGATCAATGGACAGGTCCACCGCGCCGGCGGTCTCGCCCCGATACAGGATCCGTTCCCAGGTCTTGCCTCCATCCATGGTTCGATAGATGCCTCGCTCCGGGTTGGGGCCGAACATGTCCCCCATGGCCGCCACGTACACGACATCGGGATTGGTCGGATGAATACGGATCCTGGCGATGTGCCGGGTCTCTCGAAGGCCCACGCTAACCCACGTGTCTCCTCCGTCGGTGGATTTGTAGACCCCGTCGCCGGGCGAGATGAACTGCCGCTGAAGCCCCTCCCCCGTCCCCGCGAAGATCACCCAGGGATTCGAGAGCGACACGTCCAGCGCGCCCACCGCCGGGAAAGCGAAGAAGCCGTCCGACATGTTCCGCCAATGCCCTCCGGCATCGGTCGTCTTCCACACCCCGCCGTGAGCCGCCCCGAAATAGAAGACCAGGGGGTTCAGGGAATCTCCCCCCACCGCGGGGACGCGCCCTCCCCGGTACGGCCCCACGAAGCGCCACTCGAGGGCCGAACGAAAGCGGGCGTCGACGCCTTCGGCCAGCGCAGGTGCGGGGGGAAGGGTCAGGCTCAGCAGCATCAGGAGGGCAAGAGGCCGCAGGGTTGTCACCTGGCGCTTCATCAAACCCATGTTCATGCGCGCGACTCGGGAAGGCAGAGGTTCAACGGCCGGCGGTCGTGCCACCATCGATGGCCAGGGCGGCGCCGGTCACGAAACGTGCCTCGGATGAAGCCAGATAGAGGACCGCCTGACCGATCTCGGGGGGCGTGCCGATGCGCTTCATCGGCGCATAGTCGATCATTCTCTGCTCGGCGGCGGCCCGGTCGTCTTTCTTGTCGATGTGGTCCCGGCGAATCATGTCGGTATCGATGTAACCCGGGCAGACGCAATTGA
>JANODX010000048.1:0-49595 GCA_031412915.1 Vicinamibacteria bacterium
GGCACGATTTTTAGGTCGTGTGTGCTCGCTCAATCTCAACTCTACCCTCGTTGCGGCACCGTTACTTTTGCCGCGCAAGCGGCCCAGGCCCCGCCCATGGCCCCCAGGCGAGTGCGCCACACCATGCAGGTGGCGCTCGACCCGAGGACGCACCGGCTCACGGTGAGCGACGAGATCGCCCTGCCCGCGGGCACGCCCGCGGAGTTCCTGCTGAACGGGAACCTGCGCCTTACAAAGTCGGAGCCTGCGGTGAGCGAAATCCCGTTGGGCGAGACCGAGCGGTTCTTCGGCATCAACGCGGGCGAGGCCGGCTCCTCCGGCCTCAAGCTGAAGCGATATCGCGCCGCCGGCGCGCCGGCGTCGGTGAAGGTCTGGTACGAGGGCATCGTGGACTTCGGCCTCGCCGATCAGAAGGAGGAGTACACGCGCGGCTTCCGTGAGACCTCCGGCCTGTTGAACGACAAGGGTGTGTATCTGGCGGGGAGCGGCTTCTGGTACCCCTACGTCAGCCGCGAACTGATCGAATTCAATCTCGACATCGCCCAGCCCGAAGGCTGGCACGTCATCAGCCAGGGCAACGGCACGTCGCGCGGAGCCGATGGCCGGGCGAAATGGGACTCGCACGGTCCCATGGATGAGATCTATCTCGTGGGCGGCCCCCTTCGCGTCTACAAGGACTCGGCGGGCGCCGTCGAAACCCTCGCCTACCTCCACGAGAAGGATGATGCGCTCGCCGCGAAGTACCTCGAGGCCACCGCGCAGTACATCGAGATGTACCGCGGCCTCCTCGGTCCCTATCCCTACGGCAAGTTCGCCCTGGTCGAGAACTTCTGGGAGACCGGCTACGGCATGCCGAGCTTCACCTTGCTGGGACCGCAGATCATCCGCTTCCCTTTCATCCTCACCTCCTCCTACCCTCACGAGATTCTTCACAACTGGTGGGGCAACTCGGTCTTCGTGGACTATGAGAGCGGCAACTGGTGCGAAGGCCTCACCTCGTACCTCGCCGATCACCTGGTCCAGGAGCAGCGTGGGAAGGGCGCCGAGTATCGCCAGTCGACGCTGCAGAAGTACCGCGACTTCGTCAAGGAGGGCCGCGACTTCCCTCTCACCGAATTCCGGTCACGGCACAGTGCTTCCACCGAGGCGGTGGGCTACGGCCGAACCATGATGGGTTTCCACATGCTGCGCCGCGAGATCGGCGACGACAATTTTCGCAAGGTCATCCAGCGCTTCTATCGCGAGTACCGGGAAAAGCGGGCCTCCTTCCGCGATTTTCAGAGGGTGGCCGAGGCCGTTTCCGGCAAGGACCTCAAGCGATTCTTCGACGACTGGATCTCCCGCCCGGGTGCTTCGACTCTCGCCGCCTCGTCTCCCGCGGTTCGCAAGACCGCCACCGGGTACGAGCTCGCAGGGACGCTGCAGCAAACCCAGGGCGGAGCGCCCTTCCTTCTGCAGGTGCCGGTGGTCATCCGGACCACGAAGGGGACGCAGATCGAGACGGTCCGGCTGGATGGCGCGACCGCGTCCTTCGCCTTCGCGTTCCCCGCGGACCAGGAACCGCTGGCCCTGGACCTCGACCCCGAATTCGACGTCTTCCGCAAGCTCGATCCGCGCGAGACGCCGCCTTCCATCGGTCAGATCTTCGGCGAGCCGCACATCCTTGCCGTTCTCCCCGGGAAGGCCCCCGCCGACCGTCAGAAGGCGTATCGCAACCTCGCCGAGGGTTGGCGCACGGATAGCCACGTCGTGGACGTGAAGCTCGACACCGAGGTCACGGCCCTGCCGAAGGACCGTGCGGTGTGGCTCATGGGCCGCGAGAACAAGTTTGCCCCCGCGACCTTCGGACGGATTCTCAAGGACGGCGCCACGGCGATCGGGATCGACGGCGAGTCCATGCCGCTCGCCGGTCACTCGGTGATCCTCACCGAACGTCATCCCGACAACATGGAGAAGGCGATCGGCTGGATCTTCGGTGACCCGCTTTCCGCGATGCCCGGCCTCGGGCGCAAGCTCCCCCACTACGGCAAGTACTCCTACCTCGGCTTCGATGGCGAGGAGCCGGTGAACGTCCTGAAGGGACAGTGGGCGGCCTCGGACTCACCTCTGCATGTGGACCTGCGCCCGGCGGACGCGCGCGCGACCGCGATCCCGGCCATGGCCCTCAAGGCCCGGCCCGCTCTCGCGGATGTTCCGCCCGTATTCTCGCAGAAGGCTCTGATGGAGCATGTCGAGTTCATGGCCTCTCCGAAGCTCCAGGGGCGAGGCCTCGGCAGCGAAGGCATCGCCTCCGCGGCCCGCTACATCGCGGAGCGATTCCAGCGCATGGGTCTCGATCCCGGGGGCGACACCGGCGGCTACTTCCAGAGGTTCACGATCGAGAAGGGACCGCAAGGCACGCCCGTCGAAACCATGAACGTCATCGGCGTGATGCGGGGAACGAAACCGGAATGGAAGAACCAGTCGGCCATCCTGTCCGCGCACTACGATCACCTCGGCCTGGGCTGGCCGGATGTTCACAAAGGCGATCTGGGCCAGGCCCACCCCGGCGCGGACGACAACGCCAGCGGGGTGGCGGTCATGCTTGAACTCGCCCGCGCCCTCAAGGCCTCGGGCCAGCCGTCGCGCACCCTCGTCTTCATCGCGTTCTCCGGCGAAGAGGCGGGGCTCAAGGGCTCGGCCTACTACGTCGAACATCCCCGATTGCCGCTCGATCAGATCATGGGGGTGGTCAACCTGGACACCGTGGGCCGGCTGGGCAACGAAAAGATCTCGGTTCTCGGAACGGGAACGGCTTCCGAATGGCAGCACATCTTCCGGGGCGCCGGTTTCGTGACCGGGGTGGAAAGCCGCCTCATCCCCGAATCGATGCAGTCCTCCGATCAGATGAGCTTCATCCGGAAGAATGTCCCGGCCATCCAACTCTTCACCACCGCCCACGCCGACTATCACCGGCCGACCGACACCGCGGACAAGATCGACGCCGCGGGTCTGGTGAAGGTCGCGTCCTTCGCGCGGGAAGGCATCGCCTATCTGGCCGAACGGGCGACCCCGCTCACCAACACCATCCCGAAAGCCCTCTCCGGCGCCGAGACCGCGCCGACCGCCCCTCCCGCAGGGGCCGATCTGTCTCAGGGACGGCGCGTGACCTTCGGAACCGTCCCGGACTTTGCCTTCCCCGGCCCCGGGGTTCGCGCCTCGGGTGTCGTGCCGGGCTCTCCCGCCGAGGCCGCGGGGCTCAGGGAGGGCGACATCCTGATCAGATTGGACGCCACGGACATGACCGGCCTCCAGGCTTTCTCCGATTTCCTGAAAACCGCGAAGGCCGGGCAAACCGTGAGTGTCTCGGTCCTGCGGGACGGGAAGCCCCAGACCGTGCAGGTGACTTTGGTCGAGCGCTAGCGCGGGAGAGAGCTCAAAGCCCCAGACCGTCCACGGGCGCCGGGCGTCCGAAGAAGTAGCCCTGGCCGATATCGCAGCCCGCGACGATCAGGAAGTCACGCTGGGCCTCGGTCTCGACGCCTTCGGCGAGGACGCTGAGGCCGAGGCCGTGGGCCATACCGATCACCCCGAGCACGACCGCCGAGTCCGCCGGATTCCCGTCCACCCCGGCGATGAAGGACTTGTCGATCTTGACCACGTTCACGGGAAGGCGGCGCAGATAGGACAAGGACGCATAGCCGGTTCCGAAGTCGTCGACCGCGGTCCGCACGCCCAGGCGTCGAAGCTCGAGGAGGCCTTTCATGATGGCGTCGTCGGCGGCAATGGTGGCGCTCTCGGTGAGCTCGAATTCGAGGCGTTGGGCCGGGAAGTCGTGGGCGGCGAGGAGGGCGGCCACCCGCTGGGGGAATTTCGCGTCGCGGAGTTGAACCGCCGACACGTTCACGGCCAGCCGCACGTGGGGCGGGAACCGCCGGGCATCCATCAACGCGGTCGAAAGGGCCCAGTCACCGATCGATTCCATCTGCTGAGTCTCCTCCGCCAGAGGAACGAAGCTCGAGGGGGGCACGTCGCCCATGGTCGGATCGTTCCAGCGCAGCAGCGCCTCGTAGCCGACGATGGCCGGGTTTCGCAGGTCGTGCTGGGCCTGGTAGACGAGGGAGAAGCGCGAGGAGGCCAGGGCGCCGACCATCGACTTCTCGAGGGAGAGACGCAGCTGAGCTCGTTCGTTCATGGCCGGCGCGAACATGCGAAACGAGTTCCGTCCCTGCTCCTTGGCCTGGTAGAGCGCGTTGTCGGCGTTCTTCACCAGGGCCTCGGCGTTGTCGCCGTCCGTGGGCCACACGCTCACCCCGATGCTGGTGGTGATGCGGAGGGTGTGGCCATCGACCAGCATCGGCTCGTTCATGGAGGCCAGCAGCTTCTCGGCCACGTAGGCGGCCAGGCCGCTGTCCTTGACCCGGGTCAGCAGGATGACGAATTCATCGCCTCCGAATCTGGCCACCGTGTCCTCCTGGCGGATCCCGGACCGAAGCCTCTGGGCGGCCTGCTTGAGGAGCAGGTCTCCCACAGCGTGTCCCAGGGTGTCGTTGACTTTCTTGAGGTGATCGAGATCCGCATACAGAACCGCCAGGGGCTCGCGGTAGCGCCGAGCCCGGGCCAGGGCCTGGGTGAGTCGGTCGGCGAAGAGGGCCCGGTTGGGCAGGCCGGTGAGGGGGTCGTGATAGGCCTGAAACTGGAGTTTGGCCTCGGCGCTCACGCGCGCGGAAATGTCCGAGAAGAAATTCAGGGTGGCGGGTCGGCCCTCCCACGAAATCGACACCCCGCTGAGATTCATGTGACGGATTTCGCCGTCCTTGCGGACCAGGCGGACCACGTGCTTGGGAGGCATGATCTCGCCCCGAAGCCGCTGAGCATCGTGCTCCACCACGGTGGCCCGATCGTGGGGATGAATCAGATCGAGAAAGGCGGCTTTGGGGAGGTCTGCGGTCGAGAAGCCGGTGGTCTCGACCACGGCGTGGTTGAAGAAGGCGATCCGCCCGTCCTGGGCCACCGCAATAGGCTCGGTGGCGTTCTCGAACAGGAGACGGTACCGCTCCTCGGACCTCTCGAGCTGGTCGGCGTAGCGCACCAGATCCGTGACGTCGGCCGCGGTTCCGGTGGTGCCCAATACCTCGCCGTTGGACGCGAGCTCGACCACGGCGTTGATGCTCAGGTGGACGGGGGTGCCGTTCTTGCGAAGATGAACGGTTCGGTAGTTGAACGCCCGGTTCCCTGCCTTGATGCTTGCGAAGGTCAACAGGTCCTTCTCAGCCTGCTCGGCCGTCATCATTTCGGTGAAGACCCGGCCCACCATTTCCTCCGCCGAGTAGCCGTAGATTCGCCGCGCCGCCCCATCGTTGACGAAGGTATAGCGATCCTGGGCGTCGAGAGACCAGATCAGGTCGTTGGACGTTTCCACCAGCCGCTTGTATCGGGCCGTGGCGATGAGTCTGCGAGGCGGTTCGGTCATTGGATGAGTGAGGAACTGGAGGGCGCCACGGTAATGGGCCTCTTCCCGTCCCCAAACCAAGCCAGCATACTCGCCCACCGTCCCGCCGTGGTAGCCACCCAACCCCTCCACCATCCGCACGACCCGGAGCCTGGATCCCCTCTACGGATAGATGCGATAGAGCATGCGCGGGAACGCGATGGTCTCCCGAAGGTGATCAATCCCGCAGATCCAGGTCACGAACCGCTCGACTCCGAGTCCGAAGCCGGCATGCGGCATCGACCCGTATTTCCGCAGATCGATGTACCAGCGGAATGCCTCCTCGGGAAGGCCGTGGTCATGAAGGCGTTTGAGAAGCAGATCAGGATCCGAGATGCGCTCGCCGCCGCCCACGATCTCTCCGTAACCCTCGGGCGCGAGGATGTCCGCGGACAGCGAGTGCCTTGGATCGGTGGGATCCGGCTCCATGTAGAAGGCTTTGATCGCCGAGGGAAACCTGTGGACGATGATGGGCTGATCGAACGACTCGGCGAGGACGGTCTCGTCCGTGCCGCCGAAGTCGCTGCCCCACTCGGTCTTCGAGCCCTTCTCGCGAATGATCCCGATGGCGTCGTTGTAGTGGACCCAGGGGAAAGGGGCTTTGACCTTCTCGAGCCGGGTCAGGTCGCGCCCGAGGCGGAGGAGTTCGAGCCTCCGCGTCGACAGGACGCGTTGGATCGCGAAGCAGATCATGTTCTGCGCCACTTCAAACGCATCCGCGAGATGAGCAAAGGCCATCTCGGGCTCCAGCATCCAGAACTCGGTGAGGTGCCGGCGGGTCTTCGACTTCTCGGCGCGGAAAGTCGGGCCGAAGCAATAGACCTTCCCGTGCGCGGCCGCGTTGGCTTCGTTGTAGAGCTGGCCGCTCTGGGTGAGATAGGCGGTGCCTTCGTCGAAGTAGGGCACGCCGAAGAGCGTGGTGGTGCCCTCGCAGGCCGCCGGGGTGAAGATGGGGGTGTCCACGAGGGTGAAGCCCTGATCGTCGAGGTAGTCGCGGAAGGCCTTGATCACCGCATGCCGAATCCGGATGATCGCGTGCTGTCTCTCCGAGCGCAGCCACAAATGCCGGTTCTCCATCAGGAACGCGGTGCCGTGGTCCTTGGGGGTGATCGGGAAATCGTGGGCCGACTGAATGATGGTGACGTCCTTGACGTCGATCTCGAAACCTCCGGGCGCGCGCTTGTCTTCCTTGACCAGGCCGACGACTTCGAGCGACGACTCCTGACCCGACGTCTCGAGAGACGTCCACGCCTCCTCGCTGACCGCCGCGCGGGAGACCACGGCCTGCGCGAAGCCCGTGCCATCGCGGAGGATCAGGAACTGAAGCTTGCCGCTGCTCCTCTTGTTGTGGATCCAGCCCTGTACCTTTACGACCGCGCCGACGTGGCTCTTGAAGTCCTGGATGCGGGCGGGGGCGGTCATTGGAGCTCCTCGAGGTGAAGGCGCAGTACGGAGGCGAGCGCGGCAAGTTCGGGATGACGAGCCAGGTTGCGCCTCACGTGGGCCAGCGTGCCGGGAATGTAGGGAAGGTAGACGGGGTTGTTGCGGACCACGGCCATGAAGCCGAAGGTGCCGAGCGCCTTCAGGTTTCGCTGGATGGACATCAACTCGAAGCGCTGCTGAAAGGTCTCCCGTGTTTCGTCTCTAGCACCCTTCTGCCGAAACTCCTCGGCACGATCCCTTACGAATTCCTCGTCGAGGCTGACGTAGGAGTCGCGCAAGAGGGAGGCGAGGTCGTAGGTGCCGGGACCCATGCGGGCGTCCTGGTAGTCGATCCAGAAGAGCCGGCCTTGGTGCTGCATGAGATTCCGACTGTGGTAGTCGCGATGGCACAGAACCCGGGGCCACGAAGCGATCTGGGCGGCCAGGGCGTGAAAGCCTTCAGCCAGCTTCGATCGATCCTCGACGGAAAGATCAGCCCGGCGGTGAAGCTCCAGAAAATGCTTTTCGAAGTAGTGCAACTCCCAGGAGAGCTTCTCGATATCGAAGGCGGTGTGAAAGCAGACCGCGCGCTGAGAAACCCTCGGCGCCTCACGCTGGGCGGTCACGATTTCGTCGATGGCCTCGCGGTAAAGGTCCACCCGGCGCTCTGGCGAGGCCTCGTCGAGAACATGTTGAAGCGTCAGGTCGCCCAGATCCTCCTGCTCGTAGACTCCGAGCGGGCCGTCGTGGTCGAGAATCCTCGGGACAGGCAGGCCCATCTGGATCAGAACCTGGCCCACCGCA
Source organism: Vicinamibacteria bacterium (assembly GCA_031412915.1). Classification (GTDB taxonomy): domain Bacteria; phylum Acidobacteriota; class Vicinamibacteria; order Fen-336; family JAGNNV01; genus JAGNNV01. Next base: position 7,697 of record JANODX010000048.1, read on the forward strand.
TAGAACGGCGTGGCCAGGGCGTCGAACGGCTCGGGATAGAGGGCCACGATGGTCGAGGCCCCCGAGGAGGGCGTCAATCGGAAGTAGCGACGGGTGGACGCATCCCCGGAAAGTGCTCTCACCCGGGTCGTGGACACCTGCGCCTTCTTGTGCGTACGCAGGTATTCAGAGAGACGAATGTCCAGGCTGGTCATCCGAGGTCAGTCTTTCCCAACCGCGCTGCGGGTCTTGGGCCCTAGGATGAGACCGACATGGGACCCTTTGGTCACTTCGGTTCCAGACATCACGATGCAATTCTTGAGGCGGGCGCCCGATTTCACCAGCGCGCCGTCCCACAAGACGCTTCCGTCGATGCGAGCGCACGGTTCGATGACGCTGCCCGCGCCGATCACCGAACGAGTCACGCGCGCGCCCTTCCCGAGTCGTACCGAAGGGTCGATGAGCACCGAGCGCCGACGGCCGCGGTCGGCGAGCAGTCGGGTTTGGGCCTTCAGGTAACCGGCGGGCGACCCGAGGTCGTGCCACACTCCGGCCTGGCGCACCCCCTGTAAATGCGCACCCTCGCGCAGAAGCGGGATGTAGAGATCGCCCACGGTGTCGGAGGCTCCGGAGGGAAGCCGGTCCAGTATGACGGGTTCGATGATGTGCACGCTGGCGAACAGGCAGAGCAGGCCTTTTCGGCCCGCGGGCCGGCCGCGGATGGAAAGAATCCGCCCCGTGCGGTCCGCAATCACCGGCTTGTACTTGCCCGGATTCAGGTTGGGCTTCAGGGCCAGGGTGGCGAGGGCGTTCGTCTTCCGGTGCGCTACCGCCATGGCCCGAAGGTCGAAGTCGAAGATCACGTCCCCATTGACCACGATCACGGGGGCGCGACCGACCCAGGCCCGTATCTTCCGCAAGGCGCCCCCCGTGCCGAGAATGGCGGTCTCGCGCGAATACTTGATCTTCAGGCCGAGGTCGCCTTCACTGATCGCGGCCCGGATGGTCTCGGGCCGATGATGGAGATTGATCATCACTTCGCTCACTCCGGCCCGTTTGAGCTGCCGCAGGGTGCGAACGATCAAAGGCTCGTTCAGAACCGGGAGTGCTGGTTTCGCGGTCTTGTCGGTCAGCGGGCGCATCCTCGTGCCCAGGCCGGCGGCCAGAATCACGGCCTTCATGGAGACGTCCTTCGCGGCGGTCCGGGCCGCGACCGCTTCGGGAACACCATGTCTCCGGAGCGCCCGGCCCCGAACCAGAGGGCCGGGTAGGACTCGCTCATGAATCGACCGGCCCGCAGTCCGAGGTGCGCGGCCGCTCGATGAATCGCCGCGGGCTGTCCTTCGATCTCGACGAAGGGTCCGAGCGGCGTGTCGTCGAGGCAGATCACGGTTCTCCCAAGTTTCCACACTTCCCGAAACTTCTCGTAGCGAAATTGGGGAACGAAGCCCAGGGAAACGAGAATCCCCGCGAGGATCTCCGGCGCGGTCACCCGGGTCTCGAGCTCGCTCCTCGACTTCAGGCCCCCTTCCACACAAGGGGCGCCCTTGAGCGTCACCGAGCCCCCGGATCCGTAACGACGAACGCGGAACGAGCGGCCGGCGGCCTGAAGCGTTCCCTCGCGCGAGTCGAAGAGGGTGTTGCTTTCCAGGGTCCGCACGCGCTGCAGACGCCCGCCTGCGGCAACGATCCTCCGCTTCACCGGGGCCAGGGAGGACACGCGGATCTTCGCCTCGGTCTCGACGGGTGTGGAGGCAGGCTTTCGCTGGGGCGTCATCGCTTTGGGCAGGGAAGGTTATCAAAAGCGGAAAAGGAGAGGGGCCGCGGGGGGGCCAGGCCGCAGGCTCCACACCACGGGCCTCGCCGTCTCGGCGCTTCCCTCACCCCGGCGCGCCGACCGAACTTCACCTGCTCCTAGTCCAGATGACCTCGCTCGGAGTCCCCCATCTCGACTCCCCGGCCGGGGAAATACTCGGTCCAACGCTCATTCACTTTCTTCCTCGTGGCTTCGTCGGCGAAGAGCTCCTTCGGATACCACGGCTTCGTTCGTGCGTCGATGACGATCGGCGGAGACAGGGCGAGGTGATGGGCAACCACCCTCTGCTTCGCTCCGTAGAGATCGCGCGCCGGCTCGAAACGCGTGAACGTGGTCCACAGGAAGTTGATCGTCGACCGGGCCGCCCGGGCCGGTTCATCCGACACTACGACCAGGGACCAGTCGGCGAAGGCGGGATCCGCGGCGATGCGAGCGATCACACTCCCCTCCTCCTCCGGCGTGCCCCGATAAGGCGCCGCCCCCGCCACGAGGCAGCCAGGCGAAAACACGTAGACCGCGGTGACCGCCGGCCCGGGGGATCCGCGGAACTCATGGGGCAACTCGCGGCGTTTGCACCCGACGCCCATCCACACTCCCTTGGAGCCACGATTGATCGTGGGCGTGGTGTAGTCGAGGCTGTCCATCGAAAGATTCGGAAACACGAACAGGTCCGTCTCCGGCGTCGTTCGTTCGAGAACGTGAGTCAGGGTGGCGCGAAAATCCTTGAGGTCGAGCCCGGGCGACGATTCGGTGAGAAGCAGAAACTTCGTTAAGGAGAGCTGCCCTTCTCCGAGGATGCGGAAAGCGCTCGCCATGGCCTCGCGCTCGTAGCGCTCCTGGACGATGGCCGCGGCGAGGGAGTGATAGCCGGTCTCGCCATACGACCACAGCGCCTTGACCTGCGGCATCACCAGCGGGAAGAGGGGAGACAAGAGGTCCTGGAGCAGATCGCCGATGAAGAAGTCCTCCTGCCGCGGCTTCCCCACCACGGTGGCGGGATAAATGGCATCCTGGCGGCGATAGACGCGGTCGATCTCGAATACGGGATACTCGTGAACCAGCGAGTAGTACCCATAGTGATCGCCGAACGGCCCCTCGGCGCGCCGCAGGCCTGGCGCGACCCGGCCCACCAGAGCGAACTCGGCGTTCGCCACGAGCGGGCCGTCGCTCAAGCCTTCGACCATGTCCAGTCTTCGGCCCAGGATCAGCGAGGCCAGGAGGAGCTCGGGGATGTTTTCCGGCAGGGGTGCTATGGCCGAAAGGATCAACGCCGGAGGGCCGCCCACGAAAACGCTCACCGGAAGCGACTCGCCCCGCTTCTCGGCCGCATCGTAGTGGAATCCCCCTCCCTTTCCGATCTGCCAGTGCATGCCCGTGGTCCGGTTGTCGTAGATCTGCATTCGATACATGCCGAGGTTCGTGCCCAGGCCATCCGGATGCGCGGTGAGAACCAGGGGCAGGGTGATGAACGGCCCGCCGTCCTCAGGCCAGCACGTGAGGACCGGAAGCTTCGTCAGATTCGGGCCCTCGCGAATTTCGGTGACCGGACCGCTCCCCGATCGCCGGAGCCCAACCCTCAGGCCCGACATCACAAGATCGCGCGCGTCCCAGGCCTTGCCCAGGGTGGGCGGAAGTGCCTTTTGAACGACGTCCACCGCGCGTCGAACGAATCGCGCGGCATTGCCGCCGAAGGCCATCTCCGCTCGCTTCCGGGTGCCGAAGAGGTTCGTGACCAGCGGAAAGCCGGAACCGATCACATTCTTGAACAGCAGGGCCGGCCCGCCCGCCGCGATCACTCGTCGATGGATCTCCGCCGCCTCCAGCCTGGCGTCGACCGGTGCGTCGATCTCGACGAGGTCACCCTCGCGGCGGAGGGCGGCGATGAATTCACGAAGATCTGCGGACATTCTCCTGAATCGTAACCGTCCCCGGCCCGGGAACAGTAGGTCGAGGGCGGGACCCGCGTTGTTCCGGTCGCTCGCGCACCCGAACCGCGCCCGGGAAATCCTCGAAGTCGGGCGAAGAGGAGAGACGCCGGCGGTCTGAAGTCGAGGCGGCCGTAACGAGTATTTCGACGGGATGGGCCGCTCAGGCCCAAGGCGCCCTTCGCAATCCCGACCGAAACCCCTTACGATTCCCGCTTGAAAGCCCTGGTCACGGGAGGAGGTGGATTCCTCGGCTCCGCCATTGTGCGGCTCCTTCGTGCGCGCGGCGACGACGTCATCGTGGTCGCGCGTGGCGACTACCCGCAGATCAAGGCCCTCGGTGCGACCCTGGTGCGTGCGGACATCACCGATCTGCCCGCGCTGAGCGAGGCGGCCTCGGGCTGCCATATCGCGTTCCATACCGCGGCCAAGGCCGGCGTGTGGGGATCGTTCGAGAGCTACCGCCAGCCTAACGTCGTCGGAACCGAGATGCTCATCGCCGCCTGTTTGGCCACGCGGGTCAAAAGGCTCGTCTTCACCGGGTCGCCCTCGGTTGTGTTCGACGGACGAGATCAGGCGAATGGGACGTCCGCCCTGCCCTATGCCAAGCCGCCATCGAGTCACTATTCGGCCACGAAGGCCGCCTCGGAGCGCCTGGTGCTCAAGGCGAATTCCAAGGAACTCGCCACGGTTTCCCTGCGCCCGCATCTCATCTACGGCCCGGGCGACCCGCACCTGGTGCCGCGCGTGATCGACCGCGCATCAAGAGGCCGGCTTGCCCTTGTGGGCGACGGATCGAATCGCGTCAGCCTCACCTGCATCGACAACGCGGCGGCCGCTCATATCCAGGCCGCCGATCGCCTTTCGTTCGACGCCCCCTGCGCCGGCCGAGCCTATTTCATCAACGATCCCGAGCCCGTGGTCTTTGGCAAGTGGCTGACCGATCTCGTGACCCGCCTCGGCCTTCCCCCGATCACGCGGCGCCTCTCCGTTCCCGCCGCGGTCGTGATCGGAGGCGCGCTCGAACTCGCCTGGAGTCTGTTCCAGGTCTCCGGGGAACCACCGCTCACTCGTTCGGTGGCGCGCAATCTGGGGGTCTCGCACTGGTACTCGATCGACGAGGCAGTCCGCGACTTCGGATACGCCCCGCCGGTCGAAGCGGCGGACGGCTTCGACCGCACTGTCGAGTGGTTCATGCCGCGGGTGAGTCGTTGAGCAACCGGTTCGATATCGACGTGGTGGTCGCCCACCTCGCGGACTGGCCTGACCTCAATCCCTTCGCAGCGGTCCTCGCGGGCGACGAGCGGGATCGCGCCGGGCGATTCAAGGTCAGCGAGGCGCGTGACGTCTTCACTCTCGCCCACGGCCTCCTGCGGTTCGAGCTGTCGGAGCGCACGGGCGTCGCACCGAACGATGTTCACTTCGACGTGCGTTCCTCGGGAAAGCCCGATGTGCGGCCCGGGCCTCACGGAACGCCGGACTGGCGGTTCAATATTTCTCACACCGGACCGCACATCGTCATCGCCTTCGCCCTCGGGGTCGATGTCGGGATCGACATCGAGCGCCTCGACCGCAAGGTCGCCCCCCTCGAGATCGCACGGCGGTACTTCACCCCGGCCGAACTCAAGCAGCTCGAAGCGCTGCCGGAAGCCGCCCGAGAGCGCGCGTTCTTAGCGGGATGGACGCGCAAGGAAGCCATCGTCAAGGCGCGCGGAGCCACAATGGCCGAGAGCCTGGCGACTTTGACCGTGAGTCTCAATCCTTCGGCCGCGCTCCCGGAATACGAGGATCTTCCCACCGCACCCGCCCGCCCCCCCTGTCGCCTCGCCGCCTTCGAGCTTCGGGATCACGACCTCTTCGGGGCGGTGGCCCTCCAATCGGACCGCACGCCCGAATTGCGGTTCCGCGTACCCTCGCGACCAGGGGTTCGATTAGCCTCTTTCCGCCCATGAGCCCCCAGACGGCGTACACCGGAACAGAAATCACCGCCGCCTTGCGCCGCATCCGCGAAGCTCTCTACGTCGTGAGGCGCGCGTCCGATTCGGTCATGGGCCTGAGGTTTACGCCCTCGGGAGCACCCGGCGAGGAGATCGCGGGCGCCCTGCCTCCCCTGTATCCGGAGTGGCTGGGCGACCGATCGTTTCAGGAGGCGCATGCGGTTCGGTTCCCATACTGCGTGGGTCCGATGGCCAACGGCATCGCCTCGGCGCCTCTGGTCATCGCCGCGGCACGCGCCGGCGTTCTCGCTTTCTTCGGCGCGGCCGGGCTCTCGCCCAAGTCGGTCGAGTCGAATCTCGACACGATCAAGGCGGCGCTCACCAACAACGAGGCGTGGGGTTCGAACCTCATCCACTCTCCGAACGATCCCGGTCTCGAAGAGACGGTGGTGGACCTCTATCTCAAGCACGGCATCGTCCGGGTCGACGCCTCGGCCTTCATGGACATAACACCCGCCGTGGTTCGATACGCCGCAAAGGGCCTTCGGCTCCGGGGCGACGGGGCGGTCGAGCGCAGGAATCGTGTTCTCGCCAAGGTCTCGCGGCCCGAAGTCGCGCGACGTTTTCTCGAGCCGCCTCCCGAGAACCTCCTGGCCGAGCTGGTGTCGCGCGGGGCGATCACCTCCCCCGAGGCGAATCTGGCCAAGCGTATCCCCATAGCCGAAGACATCACCGTCGAATCCGATTCGGGAGGCCACACCGACAACCGACCTCTCGGATCTCTTTTCCCCACCATCGCCGCCCTTCGCGACGAAATCGCGACCGCCCGCGGCTACCAGATCCAGGTCCGCGTCGGCGCGGCGGGCGGACTGGGCACGCCCGCGTCGATTGCCTCGGCCTTCGCCCTGGGCGCCGCCTACGTGATGACGGGGACGGTGAACGAATCGGCCATCGAGTCCGGACTTTCCGAGAGCGGGCGGCTCCTGCTCGCCCAGGCGGGAATCGCGGATGTGGCCATGGCTCCCGCGGCCGACATGTTCGAGATGGGGGTGAAGGTGCAGGTTCTGCGACGCGGCACGATGTTCGCGACCCGCGCGCACAAGCTCTACGAGGCCTATATGTCCTACGACTCCATCGAGAGCCTGCCCGCGGGGGTCCGGTCGCGGCTCGAGAGCGAGATCTTCAAGGCTCCTCTGGACACGATCTGGAACGACACCCGATCGTTCTGGGAAGCCCGCGACCCGCGCGAGGTCGAGCGAGCGCAGAAGGACCCGCACCATCGGATGGCCCTGTGCTTCCGGTGGTATCTGGGCAAGGCGAGTCGATGGGCCAACGCCGGGGAACCGACTCGGATCATGGACTACCAGATCTGGTGCGGCCCGGCCATGGGCGCTTTCAATACCTGGGCCAGAGGCTCGTTCCTCGAAGATCCGAAGAATCGGGAAGTCGCGCAGATCGCCCTCAACTTCCTTGAAGGAGCCGCGGTGATCTCTCGCGCCCAGCAGGTGCGCACGTTCGGCGTCCCCGTTCCCCCAAGCGCCTTCGAGTTCCGCCCTGTTCTGCTGGCCTGAGGGCAGCGCGCGGCGATGTCCGTGACGGTTAGGGAAGATCCCTCTTCGTCCTCGCGAGGGCCGATCTCCGGCCCCCGGTCCAGAAAGAACGCAAGTCATTTTTTTGTCACAGTTCGGGGGCCTCTGAGCTTCGGCCCCATGCCTGCGATAATCCTCGGCTCGGATCGCCGCTCGTCTCAGGCCTGGCGTGGCCGACTCCCAACATGCAACCAAGACATCCCCCTATAGCCATCGTGGGCCTGGGCGCCCTCTTCCCCGGCTCAACCAACGTGAACGGGATGTGGAAAGACATCGTCCTGGGCAAGGATCAGCTGACAGACATTCCGAAGGCCCACTGGCTGATCGACGACTACTTCGACGCTGATCCGAAAGCGCCCGACAAGACCTACGCCCGGCGAGGCGGTTTCATTCCCGAGGTGCCTTTCGATCCGCTCGAGCATGGGATGCCGCCCAACGTCATTCCGGCGACCGACACTTCGCAATTGCTGGGCTTGATCGTGGCCCGGCAGCTCCTCGAAGACGCCACTCACGGCCAATTCCCGGATGCCCTTCGCGAGCGAACGAGCGTCATCATCGGCATCACGTCGGCGCAGGAACTCCTGGTCGAGATGGGCTCGAGACTTCAGCGTCCGGTCTGGGTGCGCGCGCTGCGCGAACACGGACTTCCGGAAGATGAAGTTCAGAAGATCTGCGATCGAATCGCGGGTTCGTACACGCCCTGGCAGGAGAATACCTTCCCCGGCCTCCTCGGAAACGTCGTGGCCGGGCGTATCGCGAACCGACTGAACCTGGGCGGCACCAACTGCGTGGTCGACGCCGCCTGCGCCTCCGCCTTCGGCGCCCTGGCCATGGGGGTTCAGGAACTCCACCTCGGCAGCTCGGATTTCGTGATCACCGGAGGGGTCGAGACGTTCAACGACATCTTCATGTTCATGTGTTTCTCGAAGACGACGGCACTCTCCTTCTCGGGGGACTGCCGCCCGTTCGACGCCAGATCCGACGGAACCATGTTGGGCGAAGGGATCGGCCTCATCGGCCTGCGCCGCCTCGAAGACGCTGAACGGGACGGTAATCCGATTTACGCGGTCATCAAAGGCATCGGATCCTCGTCGGACGGTCGGGCCAAGAGCATCTACGCTCCGGTGAGCGCGGGACAGGCCAAAGCGCTGCGCCGGGCCTACGAGGCCTCGGGGTTTGGCCCCGACAGCGTCGAACTGGTCGAGGCCCACGGGACCGGGACCAAGGCGGGCGACGCCGCCGAATTCGGCGGTCTCGCGACGGTGTTCGGCGAGGCCGGCCGCAAAGACACCCAGTGGTGCGCCCTCGGCTCGATTAAGTCGCAAATCGGCCACACCAAGGCCTCCGCCGGAGCGGCCGGCCTGATCAAGGCGACCCTGGCCCTGCACAACAAGGTCCTGCCCCCCACGATCAAGGTCGAAACGCCAAACCCATCGCTCAAGATAGAGGAAACGCCCTTCTACTTGAACACCGCGGCGAAGCCCTGGGTCCGCGACCGCACCCATCCGCGGCGCGCGGGCGTCAGTTCGTTTGGCTTCGGGGGCAGCAACTTCCACATCGTCCTGGAGGAGTACACGGGCCCGGGAAAGGCCGCGCTCAGAATGCGCACTCTTCCCGCGGAACTCGTGGCCGTCTCAGGGAGGGACCCCGGCTCGCTGGTCGAGGCCCTCGACGGGATCGTCGCCGACCTGAAGACCGGCGCGTCGCTCAGCGGCTTGGCCCAGGCCGCGGCCGGACGCTTCGAGCCATCGGCCGACTGCCGTATCGCTCTTGTGGCCGCCTCCACCGAGGATCTTGAAAAGCAGATCGGCTCGGCTCGCCCGAAGGTCGACGGTCCCCCATTCAGCCTCCCCGGAGGACCGACCTACGGACGAGGTCCGAAGCTCGAAGGGTCGGTGGCCTTCCTCTTCCCCGGCCAAGGCTCCCAATCCGTCGGCATGGGACGAGATCTCGCCATGGCTTTCGACGTGGCGCAACGGGCCTGGGACGACCACGCGGCCATGGAGTTCGGCGACCCTGAACCGAAGCGCTCGATCCACCGGGTTGTCTTCCCGACTTCCGTGTTCACGGACGAGGCTCGCTCCGCGCAAACCGCTCGCCTCACCGCGACGGAGTGGGCCCAACCAGCCCTTGGCCTCGCAAGTCTCGCGACCCTCCGCCTCCTTCGACATCTCGGCCTGGACGGCGACGTATTCGGCGGCCACAGCTTTGGCGAAGTGACGGCCCTCCACGCCGCCGGCGCCCTCGATTCCTTCTCCCTGCTGCGAACCGCGCGGCGACGGGGCGAACTCATGCGCGACGCGGCCACCACCTCGGGCGCCATGTGGGCGATATCCCTCGGGGGACAAGCGGTCGCGGAGCTTGAAATCCTGCTCAAGGCCCCGGTGGTCATCGCCAATCGCAATTCGAAGAAGCAGGTCGTCATCGCCGGTCCCACCGAAGCCGTGGAGGAAGCGGCGGCCCGCCTGAAAGCCGCGGGCTTCAAAGCCATGCGACTTCCCGTGGCCACCGCATTTCATTCGAGTGTGGTCGCGAGCTCGGTCGAGCCCTTCGCGGTCTTCCTCAAGAGCCAGCCCATCACGGTCCCCGGAAAGCCGGTGTACGCGAACGCGACGGCCCAGCGCTACACGTTCGGCGAAGATGGAATTCGCGCCACTCTCGCGTCCCAGATCGCAGCACCGGTTCTGTTCTCCGAGGAGATCGAAACCATGTACGGGGACGGTGTCCGCAGCTTCATCGAAGTGGGCCCCGGCGCGGTTCTGACCGGACTGGTCAAAGACACGCTCGGCGACCTGCCCCACCTGGCCCTCTCCACGGATCGGAAGGGATCCAATGGCGCCAGCGCATTCCTCCAGGCCATCGGCTCGCTGGTCGCGAACGGCTTCGAGGTGAATCTGCCCAGGCTCTTCGAGGGGACGCGCGTCGAAGCCCGCACAGAAGTGCGAAAGGCCCACGCCATCATGCTGTCCGGCGCCAATTATGCGAAACCGTATCCGCCCGCGGAGGGATCGGCCGGCCTGCCCAGGCCCAATCCTCCTCGGAAGCCCGTGACCGCAGCACTTGTCGCATTCGCGTCAACGGTGCATCACGAAGAGGAGTCAGTCGCCGTGAATTCGAATACCAACGCTCAAGATCCCGATTGGTTGCGCGCTTTCGCGGAGGTGCAGCGTCAGACCGCCGAGGCCCACTCCGCCTATCAGCGTTCGATGGCCGAGGGGCACATGGCCTTCCTGCGGACCGCGGAGGCGGCGATCGCGACGATCAGCGGTCAGTCCCTCCCGTTTTCGAGCGAGTTGACCCAGGCGGCAGCCATGGCGCCTCCCCCTTCATTCGCCGCCCATTCGGTGGCGGAGGCCCGGCCGCGGCCCCAGTTGTCCCCCTCCCCCGCAGTCCCCGCCCCCCGGATGGACGAACCCACCTGGGTCGCCTCGGTCCTGGCGAAGCCCGCGGCGGCGCCCGCCCCTCCTGCCGGTCCATCTGTTTCAGACGCCCTGCTCGCCGTCGTAGCCGACAAGACCGGCTATCCCAAGGACATGATCGGCCTGGACATGGAGATCGAGGCGGACCTCGGCATCGATTCAATCAAGCGGGTCGAAATCCTGTCGGCCGTCCAGGAAACCATTCCTTCGCTTCCCGTGATTCCCGCCGCCGAACTCGGCGCGATGCGCACGTTGCGAAACATCCTCGAACGGTTCGGCGCCAGCGTCGCCCCCGTGGCGCCCATGACGGACGCACCGGCCGCGCCGCCGGTGCCGGTTCCGGTTCCAGGCGAAGCCCCCCAGGGCGGAGCCTCCATCGAGAGCGTGCTTCTCTCCGTGGTCGCCGACAAGACCGGTTACCCGAAGGACATGATCGGCCTCGACATGGAGATCGAAGCCGACCTCGGCATCGACTCGATCAAGAGAGTGGAGATTCTCTCGGCTGTGCAGGAACAGCTTCCCGAACTTCCCGCGATCCCGGCCGCGGAGCTGGGCTCGATCAGGACGCTGCGCCAGATCCTCGAGCGTCTCGGCGGCACTGCCCATGCGATTCAGACGCCCGCGAGTCTTTCGAGCGCGGCAGCGGCGAGCGAGCCCGCACCCGCTCCCTCGACCGCCCTCGTCCCCACGAGGCTGGGACGGTTCGTGGCCGTCCGCCGGCCGTCCCCGCGACCCGGCTTCTCGCCACGGGGGCTCTTCTCCGGCGTGGTCCTCATCGTTCGCGACGCGAATGGCATCGCCGATCAGCTGGTATCGATCCTGAAGGCCCGAGGCGTCATGGCCGAAGCCGTCGACACTGCCGACGAAGCGCCCAGGGACGCAGTACCTCGTTCGTCGGCTCGGATCATCGATCTCTCGGCGCTGTCGGATGGCCAAAGCGCCTACGAAGGGATCAGAATCCAGAAGGAGATCTTCGAGGGCGCGCGCGCGGTCGCGCGATCCACCGACGCCCCAAGGCTCTTCATCGCCGTGGCCGACCTGTTCGGCGCGGCGGCCCACTCCCCTTGGACAGGCGGAGTCCAGGGTCTGATTCGCACCATGGCACTGGAACTGCCCGACGTCGCCAGCCGCTTCATCTCCATCGCCAAGGGGCGAGTGGAACCGGATCGCCTTGCTCAGATCCTCGCCGCTGAGATCCTCGAAGGCGGCGCAGATCTTGAAATCGCCATCGACTCCGCGGGGAATCGAACCGCGCCCTTCTATGAAGATGCGCCCGCGCCCGGACCTGTTACCGAAGGGGCCGGAGGAAAACTGGAAGACGGGTCGGTGCTTCTGGTCTCGGGCGGCGCTCGGGGCGTCACCGCGACCTGCCTCGAGGAACTCTCCGGGACGGGTGTTTACAGGATCGCCATACTCGGCCGCACCGACGCGGACTTAGCACCGGGGTGGGCCCAGGGGAGGATGTCTGAACCCGAACTTCAAGCCGGTTTCATCGAGGCCGAAAAGTCGCTCGGCCATACTGCGACGCCCGCCGAAGCCAGGCAGGCCGCGGCCTCGGTCGCGGCGGCCCGGGAGACGCGAGCGGCTCTGGAGTCGCTACGGTCGAGAGGCTCCACCACCTTGTACCTCCCCTGCGACATCAAGGATGAGGGCGACGTCATGATGGCGGTGAACACGATCCGCAGTCACTTCGGCCGGATCGATGGACTCATTCACGCGGCCGGCGTTCTCGCCGACAAGCGGATCGCCGAGAAGTCCCTTGCCCAGTTCAATTCCGTGTTCGACACCAAGGTCGCGGGCCTCCATCACCTGCTTCAGGCCACTGAGGGCGACGATCTCAAAGTGCTGTGCTTCTTCGGTTCGGTCGCGGGACGAGTCGGGAACCCAGGCCAGGCGGACTACGCGATGGCCAACGAAACCCTCGAATCGGTGGCCCAGCACGAGGCCGCGCGGCGGAAGCACGCGCGCGTGCGCGTGCTTCACTGGGGGCCGTGGGATGGGGGGATGGTGACACCCTCCCTGCGTTCGGTGTTCAAGGAACGCGGGGTCCCCCTCATTCCCATCGCCGACGGCGCTCGCATGTTCGTGGAAGCCATCAACGACCCCTCCGCCCCCGTGTCGATGGTGGTGGGCGGACGCCCCGATGCCTCCATCCTGCTCGGTCCCGGCGGCGCCCGCAAGGTCGCGGGCGATCTGGTGGTGTCGTCTCGCACCTCGCCGCATCTGGCCTCGCACGCGGTGAAGGGGGTTCCGGTCTTCCCCGTGGCCCTGGCCCTCGAGGCCTTCGCCCGGATCGCGCGAAGCACGAGGCCCGATCTGCGCCTTTCCGCGATCAAAGACCTTCGCGTGCTGAAGGGAATCCGCATCGAGAACTTCGAGGCCCAGGGAACCCGCCTTGAGATCTCCTGCGAGCAGGTGTCCAACGGGTCGGGGGCTGAGCTGAGTTGCGAACTGCGTTCGCCGGGCGGCCCCGTTCACTATCGGGCCCGTGCGGTGATGACCGACCGAAGGTCGCCCAAGGCTTCGCCCCAGGAGTTCGAGGCGCCGAAGGGCGGGGCTCCGTGGGCCACCGAGGATGTGTATGGCCCGGTTCTCTTCCACGGCCCCGACTTCCAGGTCCTCAAAGGAGTGGGCTCGGTCGGGCCCCAGGGCGGCTCGGCTCTTGTCGCTTCCACTCGCGACATAGGATGGATGGGCGGTCCGTTCGCGACCGACCCGGCGGCCATCGACGGCGGCCTTCAAATGGCCATCCTCATGGGCATGCGGGCGGTGGGCCGGACTTCCCTGCCCACCGGGGTCGAGTCTTTGACCATCCACATCGACGAACCCACGAACGGCCCCCTGCATTGCTCGATCCGTTCGCGTTCGGTGTCGGACTTCAAGACCGTCTCCGATGCGATCGTACGCACCAACGATGGCCGGCTCCTCTGCGAACTGCGGGGAATCGAAATGCACATGGTGGACACAACCGCCCAGGCGTAGGTGGCCCCGCGACAAACGCTTGAACCGCTTCGAACCCATCGCGATCGTCGCGCAGTCCTACGCGCTGCCGGGAGCCTTCAGCGCGGAGGAACTCTTCAACCGGGTCCTGGCCGGCCAGGACCTGTTGAGCAACGTTCCCGAACGCCGCTGGCGCGTCGATCCCGGACCGCTCCTGGCCTCGCCCGGGGCGCCCACGGTCGACCGCGTGTCGACTCTGCGTGGAGGCTACGTTCGAGGATTCGAAGACCGCTTCGACCCGAGCGGCTTCGCCATAGCCGCTGCCCAGATCCACGGCCTCGACCCTCTTTTCAAGCTCGTCTTCCACACCACCCGTGAGGCGCTTCAGGGCGTCAAGGATGCCGATCGCCTTCGGCCGCGCACCGGTCTGATTCTGGCGAACCTGTCGTTTCCGTCGTCGGGCCTCGCCCACTTCGCCGAGCAGGTCTGGAGCGGGGTCGTCGCCACCGATCGGATCGACCCCCGCAATCGCTTCTCTTCCGGCCTGCCCGCCTTGCTGGCCGCGCGAGCGCTGAAACTGGGCCTGGCCGAGGGGGCCTTCGCCCTGGACGCGGCGTGCGCCAGCTCGCTCTACGCCATAAAACTCGCCTGCGACGCCCTCGCGGACGGACGCGCCGACCTCATGCTCGCGGCCGCGGTGTCCCGCGCTGACGATCTCTTCATCCACATGGGCTTCACCGCCTTGAAAGCGCTTTCTCCCAGCGGGCGCAGCCGGCCGTTCCATAAGGACGCCGATGGTCTGGTTCCCGCGGAGGGTGCGGGGTGCGTAGCTCTCAAGAGGCTCTCCGACGCGGTCCGCCAGTCGGATCGAATCCTCGGAGTCATACGCGGCATTGGTCTGTCGAACGACGGCCGCGGCCACGGCCTCCTGGCGCCTTCCGAGGAAGGACAGATCCGGGCGATGGAAGCGGCCTACGCGGTTGCGGGTCTCGAGCCAAAGGACGTTTCGCTCCTCGAGTGTCACGCCACGGGCACGCGCGTGGGCGACGGAGTCGAGATCAGGAGCACCTCTTCGATCTTCGGGTCCCATCGCGTGGCCGCGGGCTCGGTGAAAGGGAATCTCGGACACCTGATCACGAGTGCCGGCATGGCCGCCCTCGCGAAAACCCTGACCGCCTTCGATCGCGGGGTGAGACCGCCTTCGGCTCGGGTCGACGCTCCGGTCGAGGATCTGCGGGACTCGAGCCTGCGGCTCCTGCAGGCCCCGGAAGCCTGGGACAGTCAAGGGCCCCGCCGAGCCGCCCTGTCCGCCTTCGGCTTCGGCGGAAACAACGCGCACCTCATCGTCGAAGAGTGGCGCGCCGATTCCCAGGGTCCGAGCACTTCCACCGCCGGGGCGGGGCCTTCACCCGCAGCGCAAGGGATCGCGGTCATCGGCATGGGGGTCAGGGTCGGCGACTGCGGAACCACTCGAGAGTTCGCGCGGCGCACCCTGTCGAAGCTCTCCCTCGGCGCCCGCGCCGCGCGGATCGAGCTTGACTCTCAAGGCCTGAAGTTTCCGCCCAGGGACCTCGAGGCCGCGCTGTCCCAGCAGACTCTCCTCCTCTCCGCGGCTCAGGAGGCCCTCGCCTCCTGCTCGCTGCCGCTCGAGAGGACCGGTGTTGTGGTCGGCATGGGATGCGATCCCGAAGTGGCGCGATACGGTCTGCGCTGGCGGTCGCTCTTCCTGGACGAGCCCCCGACCGCGGAACCCATCGGCGCCCTCGAATCGGCCGGGGTCATCGGAACCATGCCGAACATCGTGGCCAATCGGCTCTCCAGTCAGTGGGACGCGCGGGGCCCGGGTTTTTCCGTCTCGGCCGAGGAGCTCTCGGGATACCGGGCGCTCGACCTCGCTCTGGCCGCTCTGCGACGCGGCGAGATCGACGCGGCCATCGTGGCGGCCGTCGACCTCTCCAGTGAAGCGGTTCACGAGGCGGCCATGGAGAGCCTCGAAGGCGTGGAGCCGCCCACCGCGGACGCCGCGGTAGTCCTCGTCCTCAAGCGACTCGACGACGCGTTGGCCCAGGGAGACACGGTGATCGCCACCCTGGACGCAGCCGACGTTCTCCCCGCACCTCCAAAGCTTGGACCCGCCGCCCATGCCGCCACAGGCCTCGTGGATGTGGCCCGCGCCATCGTGAGCGCAGCCGCGCGCGCCGACCTGTCTCACGCCTCGGTGGCCCCGCAGCTTCCTGAAACCGACGGTTCGCGGTCGGCTCTTTCGAACACCCACAGCGTGTTCGGGCCCGCCGCGGCCTATCGCGCCTGGGCCGGACCGCGACCTCGGTTCGCGGATCTGGCCGGGCGTCGGAAGATCGTCGAGTTCTACAGCGCGGACACCCGCGATGGCCTGGCCCGAGCCATCGAAAGGAAAGACCTGTCCATGGGCGGCCCGCTCCGCGCCGGATTCTCCTGCGAGATCTCGCTCCGCGACGACATCGCGAACCGAGTCAAGGACGCGATCCTTCGCGGACAGCCGTTGCCCTCCGGGGCCCACTTCGGGGACTCCCGGACGGAGGGCGAGATGGCCTTCGTCTTCACCGGCCCGGCCGGCGCGTCCCGCGGAATGGGAAGCAGCCTCTTCCTCGCCCTCCCCCAACTGGTGGATCGCGTCGCCCTTAACTGGACCGGGGTCAGGACTGACGCGGGCTGGGTCTTTGAGGAGGGCGACGGACACCCCTCGGCCGAGGAGAAGCTCTGGGGTGCCGCACTCATGTCGCAAGCGCACGCCGTATTCACCCGGGAGATTCTCGGACTGAGGCCCGAGGCGGCGATCGGCGTCTCCTCGGGAGAGACCAACGCGCTGTACGCCATGGGGGCCTGGCGCAGTATCGACGCTTTGCGCGAGGCGCTCCACCGGGACCGGATGTATAGCCACGTTCTCGCGGGAAGGTTCGATGTCCTGACCGCGTGGGGACAGGACGCGGTCTGGGACAACTGGAGGGTTCTGGCCCCGGTGGGCAAGATCCGCGAGGCGCTGGCCGACGAACCGCGGGCGCATCTCACTCTTCTCTACACCCCGGATGACGCGTGCATCGGCGGCGCGCCCGCGGCCTGCCTGCGCATCGTGGAGCGGCTGGGCAAGGAACGGTGCCGCAAACTCGGCTACGACCTCGTGATCCACGCCCCCGAACTCGAGCCCGCGCGCGAGGCGTGGCTCCGCGTTCATTCGCAACCCACGATAGCGCCTCATGGAGTGCGCTTCTACACCCACGCGACCGTGGACTCGTACGTCCCGACCCGGGAAACCGCGGCGGCGAACCTGCTGACCCAGGCTCTCACCACCGTCGATTTCCCCGCCCTCATCAACAAGGCCTACGAAGACGGAGTGCGGATCTTCGTCGAACACGGTCCGCGCCAGGGATGCACGCGTTGGATTTCGACCATCCTGCAAGGACGGCCGCATCTGGCCGTCGCCCTGGACGTCGACCCCGCGACCTCACTGCCCACCGCCATGAACGCGGCGGTTCGACTTTTTGCGGCCGGCCTCGATGTCGATCTGCAGCGCCTTGCCGACGAGCTTCCCACCACCACGGCCACCTGGGCGCCCCGCCGGCCCCTGGTCCTCCCCGCCCACCGGCCCGCGATCCTGGCTCTGGAACCACGGGAGGGCAAGACGGCACCGGCCTCCAAAGAGGGAGCGACCGTGATGGCCGTAGCACCAGTCCTTCCAAGGGTTTCGGATCTGGTTCCTCCACCGCCGACGCTTCGGTCGGGGGCCCCCGCTCTGGCTCCGGTCGTCCCTCTCCCTGCGCAAGTCCCGGCTGCGGCCGAGGCCCTTGCCTCATCACCCACCGAGCCGGAGGAGCCGATTCCCCACCCGGCGTATGGCGAATTCCAGCGTGTCCTCGCCGCTCACCGGGAGTTCGTCCACCTGCAGGCGGAGGTTCACGAACGCTTCCTAAGGACGCGGATGAGACCGCTCGCCCCACTGGTCCCCCAACCGCCCGTCCCGGCGCCAAAGCCTCGGGCGAGCGCTTTGAACCCGCCGTCCGAATTCGCCAGGACCGTCGCGACCGCGACGCCCCTCTTCTCACGCGCCGATCTGGAAATCCACGCCTCGGGCCGGATCTCCAGAATCTTCGGAGCGGCCTTCGAGGGGCAAGACGCCTTCCGGCGCCAGGTGCGCATGCCCGAACCCCCGCTTCTGCTCGCGGACCGGGTGATGTCGATCGACGGCGAACCGCGATCCATGGGCCGCGGCGCCATCGTCACCGAAACGGATGTCGGTTCGCAGACTTTCTATCTCCACGACAACCGGATGCCCGCGGGGATCCTGATCGAGTCCGGCCAGGCCGACCTGATGTTGATCTCCTGGCTTGGCGTCGATTTCGAGAATCGCGGAGAGCGCGTCTATCGGCTCCTTGGCTGCGACCTCACGTACCACGGTTCCCTGCCCCGGAAGGGCGACACCGTGCGCTACGACATTCACGTCGACGGCCACGCGCAGCAAGGCGATGTCCGGCTTTTCTTCTTTCACTACGACTCCCGTGCCTCCGGCCCCTCGGGCGCGGGACGGCCCCAACTCACGGTCCTTAATGGTCAGGCGGGATTCTTCACCGCCGAGGAACTGGCCGGAAGCGGAGGGGTCCTGTGGAGTCCCGCAGACGAGCCCGCCTCGGACTTCGCCGCCCTTCGCCTGGATCCGCCGCGGACCGCGCCTCGCCCGGCCTACGCGCACGACGAGGTCGTCGCCTTCTCGGAGGGCCGGGTAGGTGACGCGTTCGGGCCATCCCATCTGCGGGCCCTGACCCACACCATGACCCCGCGAATCGCGATGGGGAACATGCTCCTGATCGGCGAGGTCGAATCGGTCGACGTCGCGGGCGGGCCGTGGCAGCGCGGCTACCTGCGCGCGGTCCTCGAACTTCGCGAGGACGATTGGTTCTTCAGGGGCCACTTCAAGAACGACCCGTGCATGCCCGGGACCCTGATGTTCGAAGGGTGCCTCCAGGCCATGGCCTTCTATCTAGCGGCCTGCGGTTTCACCCTCGACAAGGACGCGTGGCGATTCGAGCCGGCGCCCGAAATGACCTACAAGCTTCGCTGTCGGGGCCAGGCCCTGCCCTCCTCGCGAAAACTCGTCTATGAGGTCTTCGTGGCCGAACTTCAGGGCGACCCCGAGCCCACGCTGGTCGCGGACCTGCTCTGCACGGTGGATGGTGTGAAGGCCTTCCATGCCCGTCGCCTCGGCCTTCGCCTCACCCCCGACATCCCTTTGTCGCGCGATCTCAAGGTCGAGGCGGACATGAGGACCGCCGCGTCGAAGGCACCCGGCAAGGCCTTCGACGATATGGCGATCCTGTGCACCGCGATGGGCAAGCCGAGCGACGCGTTCGGACCGTCGTACCTCCCTTTCGATGGGGCAAGACGCCTTTCCCGTCTGCCCTCCCCTCCCTACAAATTCTTCTCGCGCGTCCATTCGCTCGATGCCCCCGCGGGCGAGGCGAAGAAGGGCGCATCGGTCGTGGCGGAATACGATGTGCCCGCGCGCGACTGGTACTTCGATGACGCTCGCGGCCTCATGCCCTGGACGGTGCTGCTCGAGGCGGCGCTGCAACCCTGCGGTTGGCTCGCCCTTGCCACCGGCCTGCCCCTGAAGACGGACGAAGGCCTCTACTTCCGGAATCTCGACGGCGATGCCGTGGTCTTCCGGAATCTGCGTCCGGGCCCAGGTTGCCTCGTCACGCGCGTGGCGCTCAAGGATGTCTCCACCTCGGGCGGCATTAGCCTGGTGTCATTCGACGTGTCGTGCCGGGACAGCCGGGGAGAAGTCCTGCGCCTCACCACGAGCTTTGGTTTCTTTCCGGAAGCGGCCCTGGCCCGGCAAGTGGGCCTCCCGACCGAGCCGAAGGATGCTCTGATGTTCGAGAATGCGTCCCGCGGAGACGCCTTCGATCTCCCGAACATGCGCGCGTCGGAGCAAGCGCTTCCGACCGGACGACTTGCCTTGATCACCCGGGTCAGGGCCTTGTGGCCCAAGGGAGGCGCCGCCCAACTCGGCTCCGGGGTGGCCGAGCATGACGTCGACCCCTCCGCCTGGTTCTTCAAGGCTCACTTCTTCCAGGATCCGGTGCAGCCCGGTTCGCTCGGCATCCACATGCTCGTGGAACTCCTGACCGTGATCGCCCTGCATCGCGAGCGAGGCGATGGCGCCGCCCCCACGAGAGCAGAATCGGTGGCGGTGAACGCCCCGACCCAGTGGCGCTACCGCGGCCAGGTCCTGCCGGAAAACAAGCGGGTGAGCCTTCTCGTCGAAGTGACCGCGGTTCAGAGCACTGAGGCGGGCCGCCGCTACCTCGGCTCGGGATCGCTCTTCGTCGATGGCTTGAAGATCTACACCGCCAGGGATCTCTCCGTCGATCTTCGTTGAGGTCAAGGGCCTGCGCTCCGCGAGTCGTCGCCAGGCTCGAATGGCCTGAGTGAATCAGGCGATTCGAAACAGGAGTCGCAGAGCTTCGGCCCGTCTGGGCTCTCTACTAGTGCCTGATTGCCGAATCGGACGCCGCCGAGGCTCGCGACAGACGCGCGAAATCCAGGATCTCGGCGAGCAGGCGGGCGCGATCGTCGATGGTCTGGGCCTCGATCAGGCTCTGCCGTTCGAGATCCCCCAAAGGAAGCAACTGAGACAGCATGTTCACCACGAGGGCCTTCGGCGCCTCGTCGGTCCGGGCCAGAAGCGACATCCCCTCGTCGATCTGCCCGATCTCGTGAAGGACGCGGGCCAGGGAATTCGTGAGCGACTCCTCGTCCAGGATCTTCTCGATGAGGGGGGTCACGCGGGCCACCCGATAGGGATGGCTCTGGCTCAACTCCTCGTCGATGTGAAAGCGGGAGACCCCGCGAAGCACAACGTTGGAACGCCCGCGCGAGAGTTCGGCAACACCCTCGATACGCCCGGCGCAGCCGACGGAAAAAATGGGGGTCGGGTCGCCCTGCTGGCCGGGGCGAATCTGAACGATCCCGATGAACCGGGCGCCGTCGAGCGCATCCTTCAGCATCGTCCGATACCGCGGCTCGAAGATGTGAAGCGGCAGGGGCAGATCGGGAAACAAGGCCACACCCGGCAGGGGGAACAGCGGGAGGGTCTCCGGAAGGGTCGAACTCAAGGGGTTTCCTCTTACCAGACTCGGACGCGTGGTCCCGAAACCATGCGGGGCGCGGAGCGTCTCAGGCGAACGAGAAGATCTGAACGGCGACCTGCCGTTCGCGCGGGCCGTCGAGCTCGGCCGCGATGATGGCCTGGAACTGGCCGAGGGCCAGGCGGCCATCCGTAACCCCGAAGGAAACGGAGTGACCGAGGAGTGCTGCCCGCAGATGCGAGTGGGCGTTTTTCCGATCGCAGTCCGAGTAGCGAGGATCGTTGTGGCGGTAGTCCTTCTCGGCCGGAATGAGCTCGCCCAGCATCCCCCGGATGTCCTCGAGCAGAGCTTCCTGCCACTCGTTCACCATCACCGCCAGTGTCGTATGAAGCGATGAGACCAGAACCAGGCCCTCGCGGACCTGGGCGGCACGGACCGCCTCCTGAACCCGCTCGGTCAGATTCAGAAGCTCAAACGTTGTGGTCGTGCGAACGGCCAACACTCGGTGTGTGGCCCGAGCCACACTGTGGCCGGGCGATGTCAGGGGAACTCCGGAGAACCCGGTACTTCCCTCAAGCAGAGCGTAGTTCTTGGAAGAATGAGAATCGAAGGTCATACCTGGTAGGAGAGTGCAAGTGGCGTACCGCACGGTCCGCCACGGACGGGAAGGCGCTCAACGCCTGGGAAAGCCGAGCGGTTGCCGAAACTACGAGCTGAAGGAGGAGCCGCAGCCGCAGGTGGACTTGGCGTTCGGATTCTTGATCGCGAAACCGCCGCCCATGAGGTCTTCCTTGTAGTCGATCGTCGCGTTGTCGAGGTGCTTCAGGCTCATCTGGTCGACGATGACCTTGACCCCTTCGAATTCGAAGACCTCGTCATCGTCGGCGACCTCGTCGAGGACCATCCCGTACGAGAAGCCCGAGCAGCCGCCGCCCTGGACGTAGACGCGCAGGCCTCCGTTGACGATGTTCTCTTTCTCGACTTCGAGAATGCCCTTCACCTTGGTCGCCGCGGTCGGTGTGAGTTGGATCATGTCGGTGGATCTCCTCCGGAGAATCTGTACTGGAACGTATGGATTGTAGCTGAGCGAGGCCGTGGAAGCGAAAACCGTGCGCGACCGGCCGTTTTCCTGCGGCACCCACGGGAAAAATTCAAGGGTAGAGTCGCGTTCGCAGAATGGCTACCGAACAACGGGAGGAGAGTCTGCGCCAGCTCGAGGCCTCGGGACTTCGCGGTCGCGGGGGGGCCGCGTACGAGGCCTGGCGTAAGTGGCGGGCCGTCCTGGCCGAGGACGGCGTTCCCCTGGTCGTGGCCAACGGCGGCGAGGGCGAGCCGGGTTCCATCAAGGACCGATTCGTGATGCGGACGCGACCCCACGACATCCTCGCCGGCCTCAGGATCGCCATAGACACGCTGGGCGCGGAGCGCGGCTACCTGTATCTGAGAGGCTCGTTCGAGGAGGAAGCAAAGCGCCTGAACGCGGCCATCCGGGAAATGGATCTCGCTCCCCTGGTGGCGGTCCACCGGGGTGACGACACCTATGTGGGTGGCGAGGAGACAGCACTTCTCGAATCCCTCGAAGGCCGGGTGGCCTGGCCTCGGCCGAAGCCGCCACGTCCTTCCGCGGTTGGCCTCTTTGGCCGGCCGACCCTCGTTCAGAACGTCGACACGTTGTCCCGTGTGCCGGAAGCAGTGCGGACGGGCGCCAGGTTCGGCGCGAACGACACGGTCACGCTGACGCTGTGGGGAGACGTCGGTTCCCCTGGCGCCTACTCGGTCAACCCCGGCCGCTCATTGCGAAGCGTAATCGAACGGGAAGGAGGCGGCGCCGTCTCCGACATCGGCATGGTCTTTCCGAACGGCGCCCACTCCCCGCCGGTCGCGGGAGGGCAGCTGGACCTCCCCCTGGATCAGGCGGCACTCGTGACCGCGGGGAGCGGGCTCGGGACCGCCTCCATTCTCGTTCTCGATGCGGCCACGTCTCCCTATTCCATCGTGCAGTCGATCGCCCGGTTCTTCGAACGCGAGTCCTGCGGTCAGTGTCCGCCCTGCGTCCTCGGCGCCACGAACCTGCGCCAGTTGGTCACGGGAGCAGGACCTGCGACCCAAAGGCTAAACCCGCGAGCCGCCCTCCAGGAGACCGCTTCCTTCATGTCGATGCATGGATACTGCGCGCACGCGCGATCCGGGGCGGCGGTGGTGACCCGGCTTTTCGACCGCTGGTCGGGGCCCATCCTCGAGCGCCTGCGCTCCGGCTCCCTGATCGCGGGCGCGCGCGACCGCGATCCTTTCGCTCCGGACTCGCCCGAGCGACGCGCCCTCGACGACTTCCTGACTCGAGTGTGAGCGCCGGGGCCTCGCCCCCATGGTCGTCATCACTCCCGCACATTCCGCGAAACAAGGCTAAAATCCTTTTAGATGAGCAAAGAAGATCTGGTCGAACTGCAGGGAACCGTCACGGAAATTTTCGCGGGCGGGCATTACAAGGTGAACTGCGGCGAGGGCCACGAGGTCTTGGCGAAGCTCAACGGGAAGATGCGTCGATTCCGGATCCGAGTCATCATCGGGGACCGCGTCACCGTGGGGGTTTCGCCCTACGACCTGAAGAAGGGCTTCATCACGTATCGCGCCAAGTAGACGGCTCGGAGATTCCGCGTGAAGCCGGTTCGGGCCGTCCTGTTCGACCTCGACCACACTCTCTTCGACACCGAGAAGACGGAACGTCGCGCTCTCGGGCTGGTCGCCCGAACCGCTGGATTGCCCCTCGGAGGCAAGGCCCTCGAGGCGTACCGGCTGGTCAATACGCACGTGTGGAGCGAGTACCGGGCGGGCCGGCTGACCACGAAGGAACTGCGGGTCCTGAGATTCCACCTCTGGCTCGAGAAGATGGGCCGCAACCCCGCCCCCGCGAACCGGCTGGCTCCCCTCTATCTTCGCGAGTTCTCCTCGCGGGGCGATCTGATCTCGGGCGCCGCCGCGGCGGTGCGATCCATGTCCCGCCTCGGCCTGCGCCTCGGCGTGGTCACGAACGGCATCGACCGCGTGCAGCGGCGACGCCTGAAGGCAAGCGAGCTTTCGGAAGCTTTTCCGGTGATCGTGACCTCGGAACGGGCGGGCTTCACCAAACCCGATCCCCGCATCATCGAGCTGGCCCTGAAGCGGCTCCGCGTCTCGGCCCGCGAAGCGGCGTACGTGGGCGATGATCCTCACGTGGACGGTCTCGCCGCCAATCGCGCCTCCGTCCCCTTCGTGTGGTTCAACCCCCGGCGGAGCCCCAAGGGAACCGCGAACGGCGTCACCATCGACCACGAAGTCTTCCGACTGCGAGAAATCCGCACCGTCCTTCGCCTGCGCTAGCGGCCTCTGGGCCATGGCAATTCGTCAGCGCGAGCCGGACGACGGCCTTCGGCCGTGACGATTTGCGGGAAACGCAGCCGACCGGTCCCTGAGCCGGTCGAAGGGACCGCCCATGGCTTCAACCGTTCGGCGGCTGAGAACCGGCAGCGACGCCGCCGTTTCAGCAGAACGGCCAAGTATGACGCAAGCCCCTGAACCGCTGGTAGATTGCGCGGCATGCATAAGCGCCATCTTCACGACGGTCGCGAGGACCGACTCGTCCCCCTCAAGAGCCTCGACCTCGACGAGGTCACATCGTTCGCCTCATTGCTGAAGGGCATGAGCCACACCGCCTTCTCGGGCCGCTCCCTCGGCGAGGCCTTCGAGATCATGGTGGCGATGGCCAGGGACCCGGACTGCAAAGTGGTCATGACCCTCTCGGGGGCCATGACCATCGCCAAGATGGGCAAGGTCATCCAGAAGATGATCGACGAAGGCCTCGTGCACGCCGTCGTCTCCACCGGGGCGCTCATGGCGCATGGCCTCTCCGAGGCGATCGGCCTCACCCATTATCGCTACAACCCGGAGGTCTCCGACGAAGAGCTCTTCGACAAGGGATACAACCGGGTTTACGACACCCTCGAAATGGAGGCCAATCTCAACCACGTCGAGGAGTTCTCGACGAAGGCGATGGAACTCCTCGGCCCGGAGAAGGAGCTTTCGTCCGAAGTCATCTGCCGAGCCCTTGGGCAGGTGCTCGCCGCGGAGACGGATGGCGGCGGCGTCCTCCGCAGCGCGTATCTCAAGGGCGTCCCGGTCTACGTGCCCGCGCTCACCGATTCCGAACTCGGCCTCGACCTCGCCACCTGGGCCATGCGCCATGCCCGCAAGCGCGGCGAGATCAAAACACCGATGGATCTGTTCAACGTGGTCCCGCGATACAACCCGTTTCACGACCTCGTCAGCTTCGCCCGCTTTGCCCTGGGGGCCAAGAAGCTCGGCATCTTCACCATCGGAGGAGGCGTCCCCCGCAACTGGGCTCAGGAAGTGGGGCCCTTCGTCGACATCACCAACGACCGCCTGGAAGAGGCGTTCAAGCCTCCCCGCTATCACTATGCAGTCCGGATCTGCCCGGAACCCGTTCACTGGGGCGGCCTGTCGGGCTGCACCTACTCGGAGGGCGTGTCGTGGGGCAAGTTCGTCCCCGCAAGCGAAGGCGGCCGTCAAGCCGAGGTCTACGCAGACGCGACGACGGTGTGGCCACTGCTGATCAAGGGCGTCCTGGAAGAACTGGGCCGGAAGTAGCCAGCACCGCGAGGCGCGAGTCGCCGAGGAACATGTCTCCGAGACTCAAGCCCTGGGGCCCGCGGGACCAGAGACCGAGTGGGCTTGCCGCGCCGGGGGCGCCTCCCGCGTCGCCACTGCGTCGGACAGATTCTGGAATCGTGTGGCTGCTGAGTAACCTTGCTGCGACCTTATTGTTTCTAAGAGACTTGCGGAGAGGGCAGAAGTTCGAAACCGAGGCGAGCAGCGCGCTTTCGCAGAGCCAGGACCTTGTCCGCCTCAGACCGTGTTTCGAGGTTCTGTAGACCGGCATCGAGGTAGAGCTGTCCACGAGTGAGGCCTCGATAGATCAGCTTGGCGAGCATGTGGGCCAGAGCGGTGATCGCCTTGGGCATTCCGATTCGAGCCTTGAGGCCTCGGAATCGGTCGCCCAGAGGGGTCTTGGACCGTTGAAGCGACATCGCGGCGACACGTAGGGCGGTGGCTGCGGATGAGGGCCGGAAGCGGGTCCTTGTAGAAAAGACCCGCCCTCCGGTCTTCTTGTTGTTGGGCGCAAGACACAACCACGATGCGAAATGCTTTTCTGTTGGGAACGAATCTCCCGGCGACACGCCGCACTCAGAAATGACGGCTTGGATGGTGAGAGCGTTGACGCAGGGGATTCGAGTGAGGTCGACGCCGGTGATGCGGATCTGTTCTGTGGCCAGATCAAAGTCGGGATGGTTCTTGTAGCTCTGATCGCGTTTGGGTCGGGGAGGATCTCGACGATCGCCGGGGAGTGAGTTCATGATCGTCTCGACGGCGGCATCACAGTCATGAATGCGCTCCCGAGTGAAGTCGTAGATCTTCAGGGCTTGGGTGAGAGCGAAGACATGCTGTTCGCGATAGTGCCCGCGGAGAGCCGCCTCGATCTCGTCGAGCGATGCTTTGAGGCCACGCGTGGTGAGGGCGGCGAGCTGCTTCGGATCACGAACGCCGCTCACGATCGCGCGCAGGATGCGCAGCCCGCTGAAGCCGGTGATATCGCTGATGACCTTATGCAGCTGAAGGTTCATCTGTTCAAGAGTCTTCTGCATGATGTGAATCTGCCGAGCTGCATCCTTGACGAGATGATCTCGGAATCGCCAGAGGTCGCGCACGGCTTGCATTTCCGTCTTCGGGCGGAAAGAGCCAGACAGCAAGCCAAAGCTATGGAGCTTCTGAATCCAGGCGGCATCGTGAACATCAGTCTTCCGGCCCTTGATGGTCTTTACCTGCTTTGGGTCGACAAGAACGACCTCCAGACCTCGATCCTCCAGTACGTCACACACGGGGATCCAATACACCCCCGTCGATTCGAGCGCCACGGTCTTGATGCGACACGCGATTAGCCAGTTCGCCATGCGTTCCAGCTCCGCGGTCACACAGCCGAAATTCTCGATTGTGCGTGCGCCCCGACCTTCTGGGATCGCAACGTAATGCCGTTCGGACCCGATATCTATTCCAGCCGCATCCGGATTCACGATGCTTAGTTCCCGCGCGGATTTGCTACTCTTCTTCATGGGTGGACTCCTCTTCGTTGTTGGTTAAATGAGGATCCCAGCCCGAGTGATCGGAACGACTGAAAGCTGCTGAACGGGAAAACCGCAGGGCTTGCACCTTGCGGCCTCACCAAAAAAGTCTGACCAGACCCGGGACCACGCTCCTTGTCGGGCACCAAGCACCAAAAGTAACGGCGGCCATAGCTGCTGAGATCCGGAGAGAAGAGTCCACCCTCTTCACCGTTTCTTCCAAAAGTCACCGACGAAGTCGGTGCCTTGCTCCTTGCTGCGCCTCGGCGCCGCGCGAATGAAGCAGACGGGCTCTGGCGACTCCCGCGTCAACGTCCCGGAGCCTGCGACCCACCCCAGTGCCCGGCCCCGCTCCATCCTCAAGGTCAGCATCCCTGAGACACCGCATGAAATGGGTCCTACCCGCTAGGGCTTCTCGGCGGAGGGCCTGGGCGCCGCTCATGTTCATGATTTGCGGTTGAAGCACCCGATGGCGGTGGCATAGAGAGAGTAGGGAGCAACCTGGCTGAGCATCGGCCGCCGCCTGGCCGGCGGCGCCTCCCACCCTACGAACCGTCAATCGATGGCCCCCAGCATTTCCGATCAGCGAACTTCCGCCTCTATATCGGCTACGAAACCCCGCGGCGCACGTGCGATCAGTTTAGCGGCGGTTGAGAGCGTCGAGGCTGGTCTGGGCTCCAGTGTGCCCTTGTTCCGCTGCTTGGCGATACCAATTTATCGCCTCGACGTCGTCCTGCGGCAAACCCCAACCGTGGCGGTAGAGGTCGCCGAGGTGGCATTGAGCCTCCCGGTGGCCATTCGTTGCAGCCTTCCGGAACCACCCCGCGGCCTGGGCGCGGTCAATCGGGACGCCTTGACCGGCAAGGTACATGCACCCGAGAACATTGGCGGCCTCAACATGCCCTTGATCGGCGGCTCGCAGGATGTATCCCGCTGCCAGCGTGCCGTCCATTGGCCCTCCCCGGCCTTCGCGGTGCATGCGGCCGAGCTTGAACTGAGCGCTGGGCAGGTCTTGATCCGCGCCGTCCCGATACCAAGCGACCTCCTCAGCGGGATCCGTCGGCGAGCCCTCACCGTTTGCGTACATGCGGTCGAGGTAGAAGCGGGCCTCTTTGACGCCATTCTCGGCAGCCGCCCGAAGCAACCTCATCGCTTCCTTGAAGTCCTGGAGAACGCCGGCGCCCTCTCGGTACATATCACCTAGGCGGTACTGGGCTTCTGGGAGTCCGGAGTCTCGATACAGGCCGGCCGCCGTCGCGAGACTCTGTTGAACCCCCTGACCCAACTCGTACATCTGGCCAAGCTCGAATTGAGCGAAGGAGTCCTCTTGATCAGTGGCCCTTTGAAACCACTCGCACGCTTCTTCCTCGTTGCGCGGCACTCCTGTCCCATCCCGACACATCTCGCCGAGGCGACGCTGCGCTTCAGGCGCGCCCTGCTCGGCAGCTTTTTGGTACCACCTGGCAGCCTCCGCCGTGTCCTGCGCTGTGTCTTCTCCCATTGAGTACATTTCGCCCAGAGAGATCTGCGCCGATGCGTCTCCCTGTTCCGCCGCCTTGTGATACCAGTAGAGGGCACCCTTTTCTGGCTCCAGCAACCCCCCGCCGGAGCGGTACTTGTTAGCCAAGCAGGACTGCGCGAGTCTGTGTCCCTGTTCGGCGGCTTTCGTGTACCACTTAATCGCCTCCTCATGAGTGCCGGGAGCGCCAACGAAACTAAGGAGGTCGCAATTGAGAGCCAGCGAGACTTGGGCCTCCAAGTGCCCTTGGGTTGCCGCCTTCCTGGCCCACTCATTCGCCGTGGGGATGCTGGAGGCGAAGTACATGCGACTCAGTGCGTACTGAGCCCCGGCGTGTCCTTGATCCGCGGCCCGCCGAAACCACACCATAGCCGTCGGATGATCCTTGGGCATCCCGGTTCCGTCGCGATACTTCGACCCGACCTGATACTGGGCAGTAGCGTCTCCCTTGTTTGCGGCGCGAAAACACACTGCATCGGAGGCGCTGACTTCAGCCGTCCCTCCTTTTGTCTCCCGTTCCTTTTCAGGCGGCCCGGTGTCGAGGTTCGCAGTCGGCATCGGCAACTGACTTAAGAACTTCGTCAACACCAGCATGCCCCATGTGTCTCGCTGACAATATGCACGCAACGCCGCCATCAATTGACTGCGCCGAGACGCGGTGACTGCCGTTGTGCGGAGTTCGAGAAAGGCGAGTTGTGCAGCTTCTCCTCCCTGGACTTCATCGAGCCCTTCGTAGCTGAACTCCGGGGCAATCGTGGACAACACCTTCTTGATCGACCAAGAGCCGCGCATGTCCCTGTGGTAGTAGGCCTCGCGCGTGACCGGCAGCAAGTCGAACAGCCTATCCATGAGACTTCGAATAGCCGTGGCGTGATGAGGCAATCGGTGAGCCAGTCGTTCCAGGACGCTTCTCTCAAACGTGGCGTTGTATACAAGGATCGGGCCGGCCGACGGAATGACGTCAAGTAGTGCACCAGCCAGTCGATCGAAGTCCCCGAACGACTCAACGCCCAGCAGCTCGAAATGCTGAAAATCCCCGGGCTCGGCCTCGACATGCAACGACCACTGAAACGGCAACTGCTCGTAAGGGCGTGTTCCGACGATCTCAGGCACAGCTACGCCCACGGTCTCAAAATCGAGGAAAGCCCGAGGGAAGGGCAGGCCGCGTAGTGCCCGAGTGGCCGATGGGTCAAAGTATGGTTCACCGGTCGCCGTCGCTGCGCGCACTCGCCGATGCGTCTCAATCTCTAGTTGATCCTCTGGAACGAGGCGGAGGTCTGCGAAGCCCCGCGCACGCAGGAGCCTCGCTCGGCTCTCCCCACGGGGCAAGAGTTCGACCGGGTAGACAGCGACCTCGCCACGCTCTTTCGTGCATCGAGGGACGTAGGGACACTCGTAAGGTTTTTGGCACTGCGGTCCCATCTCAATCTTCGGCACGCGCCCCAACGCCATGACCGAAAGGAAGTCGCGGGACTGATCCGCGGCTTTCTGCAAGGACGCCTCCACGACGCTAGTAACGTCTTTCGTGACCAGGAGTCCCGAGTAGTCTCCAACGCGCTCAAGGACGAATGTGCTATTCATGTGGCCGATCGAGATCGATGACACTGGGACGCTCGCGTTGCGCAGGACCAGGGTTTGAAACGTGACGTCGGGAAGGTGCTCCCGCTTCACTTTGGTCGACGCCTTCACTTCAATCAACGCGAAAGACTCTTGTTGCCTTCGCAAGATGTCCACATAAACGGCGAGTTCGCCGTGACGGAAGGCCGACTGATAGAGCACAGCGGCGTCACCCGAGTTCATTATTTGCTCGGTCGCCGCGATTGCCTCCGGCATGCCAGAAAGGGATGAGACCAAGACTCCTGGCTCCAATCCACGGACAACCTGGTCGAACGAGCGCCCCTGCATCATGGCGAAATTTGGGTCCACCGGTTGCTCTAAGGGCTGGTTTACCTCAAACCAAAGACGCTTCCGGCACTGGAGTCCGGCAAGGAAGCGCGATTTGGTGAGCCACGACTTGACCATGAGAGGGATGATCTCCCAACACGGGCCACTTAGTCAGCGACCGCAACGAGAACGACCGCAAAATTGAGGCGACAGTGTCCCTTGGTTGCCCCTCGGCAAGCTCGTAGAGTAACCCCGTGCAGAACTTCAGGCCAAAGGAGTTTGGGGAATGGATGATTGCCCTCCGGGATCTGATCGGGCAATATGGCGGCTGGATTGGCCCTGCCGCGGCGCCTCACCTTACAGACTCCGAGACGAAGGCGGCAGACCGGGCGCTTGAAACCTCACGCGCTGCTTGCCGCCGGTTTGAGTTGACGCATTCGGATGGTGACGTCATGCGCCTGTGCCAGACGCTGGAGGAACCCCGACGACATCCTCGACTGGCACACACCATCGAGTCGAGAATCGATCGAGATGTTCCTCTGGCTCGAGAAGCACCTGCATGGGCGGCCACGGAACGACAATGGCCGGATCGACGACGGGATAGATGGGAAGCGCGGCCCGGTCGAATGTGTGGTCGAGCGGGGAGACAAAGGCCCTGGCTGAATCCTCACCTACAGGGAGGTGAGCCGCCACGAGCTGAAGCACGGCATGACCTGAAGCGAACGTGAATACGTAGAACGGCAAAGTCGCTTCGGTTCCGTCGTCGGCAAGGGTCTTTCTGAAGCAAGGGAGTGGCATCGTGTAGGGGCCAATTCCAACAGAGGCGGCGAGCCAGACCCGCAGGCGGTGTGGATAGGCGACTTCCGACACCGAAGCAACCATCGCTGCTTTGAAAGCCTCGCGCTCAGGTTTCGTGAAGAACGGCTTGACAGCTTCAGGCCTAGCGTCGATAACCATGACGGTCTTTATCAGCCAGTCCGCAAGTACCCTCCGTTGAGCCGCGCCGACGAGGATTGGCCCTCCGTTGATCAGCGACTCGAGCACCGGTTTGACTTGATTCTCGACCACGCTCATCCGCGGCTTTGCCGGACTAATACTGCCGGAGCTACGCGTCGCGGAGGGCCTGGGTGATGGGCATGCGCGCCGCCCGCAGCGCGGGGAGCAGGCCTCCCACCAGGCCCATCAGGGCCGCGAACACCATGCCGATGATCAGGATGGCCGGGGTCAGCTGAAACGAGAAAGCCACTTCGCTGAAGCTCTGGGTCTGCGCGGTGCCGGTGGAGAAGCCGTTCATGGGCATGGCGAGCAGGCAGCCGATGGCTCCGGCCAGGGTGGCGAGAAACACCGACTCCATCACGAAGGAATACAGGATCGAGCGCCGCGAGAAACCGAGCGCGCGCAGCGTGCCGATCTCACGCGTACGCGAGGCCACGATCGCGTACATGGTATTCATGGCCCCGAAGACCGCGCCCACCCCCATGACGAACGCCACGAACGCCGCCAACCCCTTGAGGATGGAGGCCAGAGGGCCGGCCTGGTCGGCGTAGTACTTGGTCTCCGAAACGGCCTGGAGCTGCATCTGGGGCTGAGCCCGGATCCATTTGTCGAGAGCGGGGATCTGCGAGGCGTCCTTCATGCGCACGGTCACCGAGTTCGACCCCGCCCCGCGGTTGAACATGGCGCCCAGCACGTCGAAGTCGCCCCAGATTTCGCTCTCGAAGGCGCCGCCCTGCGACTCGAAGATCCCGACCACGTTGAAGCTCTTGTTCATTTACTTCACGCGCTCGCCGAGGTTCACTCCCCGAATTCGTCCCATGATCTTGCGGCTCACGATGACTTCGTCGAGGCCGGGAGTGAAGTTCCTGCCCTCCACGACCTTCATTCCCTCGCGCACCTCGAAGGCCAGGGGAGTGACCGCGCGCAAGGTGACGTTGGTGGAGCCGGCGTTGTCGATCTTCGGGAGGCTCATCACCACCACCCAGTCCCAGGCCGCCATGGCCGAGCCATCGGGCCGGCGCGCGATCCGTTCATCCGAAAGAATGGTGTTGCGATCGTCGATCCTCACTCCCGAGGTCAGTTCGGAGGCGGAACCACGCTGAACGATCAGGGCGTTGTCGGGACGTCCGGTCGAGCGCAGGGCCATCTGGAAACCCGCGGACATGGAGAGCAGGACCGCGAGCACCGCGACCACCAGGGCGATGCCCGAGATCGCGAGCAGGGTGACCTGCCAGCGCACGCGCACGTTGCGGATGTTGTAGGAGAGAGGAAGAGCCATGGGTTACACCGTCCTCAGAATGTCGGTGATCTTCGCGCGGTAGGCGGACAGGGCGGGGACGAGGCCGGCGACGAGACCCAGCGCGACGGCGATGAAGAAACCGAGGACGGCCACCGCGGGCTTGAGTTCGAGACCGGAGAGACCGATGCCGGCGAGGATCTCCGTCACTCCGGGAGCGTGGGAGACGACGTAGAGCAGGGTCTGACTTCCAAAGACGCCCAGCGCTCCACCCAGAACACCGAGCAACAAGGCCTCCCCCACCACGAAACCCATCACGTGCGCGCTGGAGAGCAGAGATGTCCCGTGTCCTTACGACAACGATGTTCTGTCTCTGATCATCCGCCCAGCTAAGAGTCGCGCTCTCGCGCACGAAGTCGATCCGAAGAGCCCATCGGGCCAACCAGCGGAGAAGCCGGTCATTGCGGACGAACGGTACGGCCTCAACGCTCTGCGGGTTCGTGTCCCGGGCCCACGAGAAGAACAGGGCGGCTCCTCTCAGACGACCAGAGGCCCGGAGGACTTGATTGGAAGATGGTCGGGGCGGGAGGATTCGAACCTCCGACCTCCTGCTCCCAAAGAAGCCCGAATGTCTTTTGCCATGCGCCATATTCTGCGCTCGGGCGCAGCCAAAGTGAGCGGCGCGTACCACGGAGTACCCGGAGGTTCCATGAGCCATTGCCGATAGCGCGCGAAGGACCACGGGGGTGGCTCCGTCTCAATCCCGGTGACCCATTTCGCGTCGAGCTGTTCGCCCACATTGACCTTGACCCGCTCGGTACGTGGACCGCCAACGATGCGGAGATGAATCGAAAACGGTTTGACGGCCTCAATCTTCCTCGCCCAAGGCTCCAACGCCCCGCCGTAGGGAAGTCTCATCTTCCCTCCGACAATATCGGCCTGAAGGACGTTCACGAATGCCGTCGGTTCCTTCGCGTCGTATGGAACGTCCGCTTCACATTCTCCGTTATGGTGGAACGTCAAGGAGCGCTCTACCATTCCCGCTTCCGCGCCTGTTACGGCTGTGACCTCCGCCCGGACTTTCGTGTAGGTCTTGCCGGGGTCCGCAGACCGAAGGCCGAAACGGAAGACGCGCGACAAGTCTTTGAACGCCACGCCCTTCTGCCCGGCGTCACCTCCTTCATATGGTTCGCCCGCGTGAAACCTGTAAGAAGCCTCGATGCCGCGCCGCTGCGCGCCGCCCATCCACTTCACAACCTCTAGGCCAAAGCGAAGAAAAGCCCAACCCATACGGGAGCGTGATTCTCTGACGGTGGCCTTGTCAAGCGCTGGAAGGAGAACGCCCGAAACGGAGAACTACCCCGAGGCGTACGATTTGCAGATGCCCGACAATCCAGCGGCGATCGTGGCTAGAGGTCTGTGGCAGGGAGCCGCGATTCCGTCAAGCCGTCGGCCGAGTCAGGTGGGAGAATCGAACGACAGGTGGGCCGGCCAAAATCGGAAGGCCCCCAAAGAGGGGCTCCTATGCAAAAGGGCGATGCCGAATACACAAAACAGTTCGATGCGTTTAGAACCCACTACCTCCCGCCACCCGATAGTCTGCTGCTGGCCAAGGTCGAGGAGATGGGCAAGCTCTCCGTTAAGGACCTTCCGAAGACCATTGCAGCAATCCAAGGGACAGGCGATCGGCTGCAAGAGGCCGACGCGTTCCGCGCCGCGGCCACGGCCGTCCATTTCGGGAAGCTAACGGATTCGCTCATCGAACACTTGGACCGGCTCGACGAGTCGAACAAGAAGCTCACCAAAGTCGGCTGGCTCCTCGCCCTCGTCGGGATCCTCGTCGCGGTCATCGATGTCCTTGTGGAGCTTCACGTCTTCGGCTAGGCCTAATCGAGTGTGCAGCGCCGGCCGTCGGGGTGGGTGACCACATGCCCATGGCGGGCTCCGTTCGTCCCGACTCGAATGGCCGGGGCTCCGCACTTCTCGCACGGGAGTTGCCTCGCCCATGGTGCATCCGCCGCTTCTTCGCGGCGGTGAGCAACCGTACGAGTTCCCGATCGCGCTCGCCGGTGCCTAGATCGCGCAGCGCGGCCTCAATCTGCCGGCTCACTATTAGCGCGAGGGCGATCCGCTCCCGCCGGTCATCGTGGAGGGCCTTGATCCAACGGCCGGCCTCGCCCCAGCCCCGCGCCGGGACCACATCGCGGAGACGGTCGGCCTGATCGTCTGATAGAGCGGTATCGCGCGAACCTACGCGGGAGGTGATCTGGATTGGGTCCAAGACCGCGTTGCCGGTTTCACCTGCGCACTCAGCGCAGAATCAGAACTTGGCAGGCACGCCTCGTTCTGCGTGTTTCGGAACGACTGGGTTCGGGGCTATGGTAGTCATGGGAGGTCAGATCATGAGTCCTTCAGGGTTTCTAGTGACGCTGTTCTCGGTTGCCCTTTTGGCCACACGGGCATCAGGACTTCCTGCCGTATCGAGCGGCGAGCCTTACTGCAAGATCGCCAGCTACGCCTTTATGGCACTCATGGAGGATTTGGAGAAGGCTGACCCCAAGTACGGCCTAGGTGAGTTGATCTGTCGGGTAGGTGGTGGCTCCTCGTGCACCGGTGCCTCGGTTGGCGAAGGCATCTGCCGTGCGGGGGGCGGCTCCATGTGCACCTCTTCCTCGGTTGGCGAAGGGATCTGTCGTGCCGGTGGCGGCTCGATGTGCACTTCATCTTCAATCGGTGAGGGTATCTGCCGGGCCAATGGCGGGTCGCTCTGCACATACTCATCGGTTGGCGAGGGAATCTGCCGAGGGGGTGGCGGTTCCTTATGTACCGACTCTTCCATCGGCGAGGGGATCTGCCGAGCGGCCGGTGGTTCTCTGTGCACGAACTCGTCCACGGGCGAGGGGATCTGCCGTGCATTCGCCGGCTCGATGTGCACCTCCGCGACCTTCGGCGAGGGCATCTGTCGCGCGGCGCGGACGAGCGGCTGCTCAAAACTGTCTGTGCCTGAGGCCTTGTGCCGAGCGGCAGGAGTCTCGGACTGCTCGAACATGTCCTTTTCCGGGGCGCTCGAAGCCTCGATCACGGCATGTGGTGCTGAGATTCTCTTCAAGGTCCCCAAGGACTAGCTAGACGCGCCGGCCCGCACCGGTCTTGTCATGAAGGCGCGCCCAATCGGCTGGCCTCGACTTGATCGCCGGAACGAAAGCCTGAACTTGTAGATCTCACCGGCAAGCGGCCGTTGGGCGACAACTAGCGACTAATCGGAATCGCGCTATGAGAAAGGCGACGCCGATGACTCGGTTCAGACTGCCTGCCTCCAACCGTTGGTGCCTGGGTCAAGCTCCTCCTCGGCAGCGCCCATGGTCGCCACAAGATCCGCCAACAGATATCCGACTGTCTTACGAAGCGGACCCGTCGCCGACGGACGGTAGCGGGGCGGGTGGATGCACCGTGCGCAGCCAGACAGGCACTCACAGCGTTTCGCCAGGTCACGACCGCACCTCACGACCGCGGGCCACGCCGCCAACATCTTCTCGGCAATTCCAATTCCGCCGGGGACAGTCTCATAGAGGTACATGGTTGGAACAGGACTCGTGAGCGTCAACGAAGCGACGTCATGCCTGTCGCAGGGGATGACAAGCGACAGACCGATCCTTGTGAACTGTTCCACGACACGGAGCGACTGGCCCGGATCCATCAGAAACTCGTCTGCCGTTTCAAGCGTTACCCAGAAAGCCCGAACTGTCCTCCTGAGAGTGCCTGTGGATTGGTCGGTCGAGACGATCTGGCCGTCTCGCTGATCTACGCACTTGTAGCCAGAGAATCTCTCCTCAACATCCACGCTCCCGTAGAACCCCCCAATGGCGGAAAGGTACCGGAAGCCGCGACTGGCTTGAGATCTGGCGATTGCCGTCTGTAGGCGCGCTTCGCTCCGCAGATGTTCAGGCGCCTTCTGAAGGAGGACCCGGCTCCCTTCATGAGCCGTGACGCGGAAGACCTCGCCAAGATGACGGTAGATGGCTCCGAGATATCCCTCACGGAACTGTTGCAGCTCCGACATGGTTCCAATCTCTGCACCGTCGCAGATTAGCTGTCGGATTCCTCCGGATGCTCCGCGGAGATCGAGGTCGCCATAGTTCGGCCCAACTCCCCGCACCGGCTTCTGAACGGCAATGACTCGGTGCGCGGCTTCGAAGAGGGCGGGCCCGAGCAATTCGCGCTGGCTGTCGGGGAGCGACCAGGCCGATTCCCTGAGGAGGTAAGGTATGTGGCGCTTGATCAATTCGTCGTTGTCCACTCCGATGAGGATCTGGTCAAGGGGCTTGTCCATGAAGGCGTCGATATTTGCGGAAAAGAACTGATCGAACGCCCCATTCATCGCAAGAAACAGCACGTACGCTGGGCGTTCTGCGGTCCTGCCTGTGCGGCCGATCCTTTGCCACGCTGACATCACGTTGTCCGGAAATCCCGCGAGGATGCAGCAATCTAACCGGCCGACATCAATGCCGACCTCGAGTGCGTTCGTGCAAAAGATGAGGTTGTGCCTTCCCTCTCGCACGCCCTGCTCAAGGGTCATTCTCGCGGCAGCCGAGTAGCCAGCGCGGTAAGGAACGATGGTTTCCGGACTCAGGCCAAATCGTGGGGCCTGCTTGACCGCCTCCTGATGAGCTTCGTCAACGAACCTCCTGGACGGGCAAAACACGAGCGTCGAGAGGCCTAGCTTCAGCGCCGCCAGACCCGCCCGGACGACCCGCAGCATGTAGATGTCCAGAAAATGAAAGTCTGGGATCTGCGGGTTGATGAAGACAAAATGCCGTTGGGGGCGCATGGTGTGGCTCGCCCGCACGAGTCGGAAGGACTTTCTACCCGTGAGCCGTTCCGCATGCTCAAGGGGATTCCCACACGTCGCCGTGGCGAGTATCAACTGCGGCCTGGCGCCCA
The DNA here is from genome assembly GCA_031412915.1 of Vicinamibacteria bacterium. GTDB lineage: Bacteria > Acidobacteriota > Vicinamibacteria > Fen-336 > JAGNNV01 > JAGNNV01. The sequence goes on from JANODX010000048.1 coordinate 45,173, forward strand.
GCTCATCGAGCTTCCGAAGAAATCTCCTGAGGAGGAGGGCGACGTTCGTACCGAAGAAGCCCCGATACTCGTGCATCTCGTCGATGACAACCACCCTCAGCCTTCGGAGGAACCCGTCCCAGCGCGTCTCCGACATGAAGGACTGGTGCAACATTTCCGGATTGGTCAGGAGAATCGGTGGCGGAAACCTCCTGATGATCCACTTCGCCTCGCGTTCGAGGCTTCCGTCATAGATCGACGCAATGTCTGGGAGGCCGGCCAAGTCGATCAACTGCCGCATTTGATCGCTGGAGAGCGCCTTCATGGGGTACAAGAGGAGTCCTTTGCCCTCAGGCGGCTCCAGCACGTTCTGGACGAGCGGAATGCCGAAGGCCAGCGTCTTCCCGCTGGCCGTTGGAGACTCGAGGACTAGGTCCTCCCCCTTAAGGCCAAGTTCGACAGCTTCCGCCTGATGCCGGTAGAGACGAAAGATGCCCTTCAACGCGAGGTTGTGTCGAAGGAGGGGCAGAACATTCTCCAGGGATTCGGTGGGCGCGTACTCGGCCCCTCGAGATGGAAGCGTCCGAAGGCTCAGCCTGTCGGCGGCCGGTCCCTGGTCACGAAGGGCGTCAAACCGACGAAGGGCGTCCAGAAGGGGATCCAACATTCAGCGGCTCTCGATCATTGACGTCACCACGTGAGTATGAACGGCCCTTGCAGTTGCGTCTTGGGCCGCTCCTCAATCGCCCCGCCCACCAGGATGGGTTTGGACACGCACTAAGGCACAGCGCCCGAAGAGATGTCAGGCATCTAGGCCTTCCAGTTCTTGGCCGCCCGCACAGGGACAGTTGAGCGCCGCACCTCGGTCTGCTTGTAGCCCAGTCGCCCTAGTCTCAGACGCAATTCGTCTTCGGCGAGCTGGCAGGAGTGGCCAAGCACCACCTCGCGCAGGGAGGTGTCTTGGAATATGAATTCGACTCTCGGGACCGGGAGCCCGTTCACCTCGGCTGCGGGGAACGTGGGCAGCGGCACGGGACTGGAATTCTCGCGGGCCTCCCCATCTACGTACAAGACCGGGCGAAGGACTCGCCATTCGACCTCCTTCGAAAAGGATGGATGCTTCATGCGGCTGGCAAACACGGGGACCCAGATTGAGGCGAGGTGAGCCGCGACCTCCGCAGCGTGGATCGGCTCCTGCTTTCCTTCGGGCGACTGGCCCAGTAACGTGCAGATTGCCTCAAGGAGTCGCTGCATCCGCTTCTGCTGATTCTCGACTGTGTAGTCAACCCTGAGCGGTGGCACACCTTGGATCCATCCCCGAGGTTCGAAGCCGATGGCCAACCCAGCGCCAGAGCGCCCATAGTCGAGCCATGGGCCGCTTTCGTCTATCGCGGCCGGAACGCAGAGCGAGAGCACGAACGTCACGAGGTTGAACCGAGGCACTCCGGAAGGTCTCAGCGCCGGGTCCTCAAGAAATGACAGCACCCTCGAGTAGAAGGTCTCAGATAGAGCAGTTCCGGAACCTCCTCCGAGGCCACACCGGGCCACGGCCATTGCCTGCTGAACCCCGTGGATCACCTCGCTGGCATCGCTTTGGGTCGAGGCCAGGTTGGCCCAGAGTCGATTGCTATTGAGGATCCCGCCGAGACCCTCGACGCTGGTGAAGTGGTACAGGAGGGCAGGCGGCTCACTTGGGTCGTTAGCCAACAGGAATGGTTTCTCATCGGCATCCGCCAGACGCTGGCACGCGTCGGCTATTTGGTCCACGAAATCAGGCGCGCCATTCATTCCGGGTCGCTCCCGTTTGGCGTTGTGCTTCGCGGTCCCTGAACGGCTGTTCGACCCACAAACACCTCCCTTCCAGTTACTTGGTCCAGGTAGACATCGGAGCCGCCACGGCGCTGAATGAAGGTCAGGCTTTTGTGTTCCTGACCCGTCGGCACGAAACCCCACGAACGGCTGAGCGATCGGTCGTACACCCAGTTCAGGGGAGTTGCCAATTGGTTCTCCGAATCGCCTCTCCAACGGCAGACGGACACTCGGCGCGACGAGTCCTCGCCTAGATTGACGTGACCAAACTCAAGCCAGCTACAAGCCACCGCCGGCCCACGGATCTCGTCTACCACAACTACCTCCTGAGCTTTTTCGTCTTCGATGTACTTGATCCCGTGTCCATCAAGGGAGGAGACGTAGTCCTTCACGTCCGCCGGTGTCATGAACCCGAGCCTGACAAGATGACCGTCGGCGCACAGGGTTGCATTCGGAGCATCCGACACGAAGGTCTCCCATCCTCCGGGGTATTTGTCCTCGATCGTCGACCGCTGAACGATCACCGAGATTGCCTCTACAAGAACTGCCATGGTTGGGCCTCCGTCTGTGCTTCCGCCACTGCTCCGTGCCAATGAAGTGCGAATGGATGGCGCGAGTAGAAGCGGTGACCAGGCGGGAAGTCAAGGTTGAGCCCGTGTTGGCGCTTGTCGCATCAACGCCGCCGACCTGAGCGTGGAGAGAGTAGCCTTGTCCCAAGGAACACAAGGTGGGGGATTCATGACCGAGCACGATGGAGAGAAATCCAAAGAGGCGAAGGCGCAGGCGATGGAGAAATGGAAGGACGACGCCTTGATCGCCCCGTTCATGTCGTACTCGGTACGAATGCGCGATCTGGCTGACTGCCTTCGCCTGATGACAGAGGAAAGAGCGAAGGCCGCACTCGCGAGAGCTCAAGCCGACCGGTCTGAAGACTGGGAGCCGTTGCCCAGCTACGAGAGCCTGATGCGGTTGACGCCCCGGGAACCTCGGGACCCGCCGCCGGAAGGTCCGTTCTTCTAGGAATCAACGCAAACCGCGGCTGGCCCTTGCCGATCGCCAGCCGACTACCAGCGCGCACAGAGGCATGTACGTATCTTCGACCGAGGTAGCAACTTTAACTACCGACGCCGACCCCCGGTCTCGCGTGTAAGTTAATGCCCTCGGACTGGGCGACAGAGAGCGTAAGTGAAGCAAGGGCAGTTTGCCAGTCAATTCGCGTGACCGCTGGCGCATCGCGGCGGGCGACCCGCATAGTGGATCGTGTGGAGTCGTGGTGGAGGCACTGGTCGCGAGCCGGCAGAGGAGCGACAGTGGATCCATGTCGACCGCGATCGTCCCATCGGCGTAGGCCTCCTTCAGGGTGATGCGCACCAGGCCGTCGTGGCGTTGCTCCACTCGCTCCAGCGCGATCGTGTGCAGATGTGGGTTCAAGCGCAGATCCGACGATGTCCTTTGCACTGCGGTGACAGCACCGGTCTTCGCACCCGCGGCATGTGGGCGCACCGCTCGACGGACATAAAACGCCTGCACCGTGGCCACGAAGATCTGTGTGAGCCGGCCCAGCAATTCGCCGTCCTGGGCGAGCCTTGGTCGCCATGGAAACGGGAAGGTCAGCACCCACTGGCGAAGCGGGGTTGAAGGCGGCAGAACGCGCTCGATCAGATTTGCAGCCGTAGAACTCATCCGCCGTCCCATGCACGATGGGCAGAACCCTCGCCCCTTGCAACTGAAGGCCACGCCGGGTTTCGTTGCACGCACGGCATTTCAGTCGGGCAAAGCCGCGGCACAAGAGGCCGCAGTCGAGGTGGGCGAGGAGTTCCTCCCGGGCATGGCAGGGGATGCGGAACGCAAGCGCCCCGTCGTCGATTCGCGCCAAAGAGGGTCTCGATGTTGTCGCGTACCACCTCGTAGAGCGCCGTGGTTTCGGGTCGATGGCGCCGATAGACGGCGGGTGCGGCGCTTCCTGTGTGGGTCGCGGCGGAAGCGGGTGTGCCACGCCACGGCGCCGGTTGACGAGCGAGCCCTGCTGGCACTACACGTGCTCACTTCGCACATGGTCAAGATGGCGAAGCGAAGTACGGCAGGCAACCTCGACCTTGCCTTCTGGCATGGGGACTCCAGGGAGTTCGAGGGAGAGGCCGCGAGGGTAGCCTTGGCTTGCGCCGTTTGGGGTCCACTCATTGCTGGAGAATCAGCGAGGTGAGGCTGCGCCGGGTGTCCTTGCGGAACCCACCTTCACCGGGGAAGAACGCGAGAAGGTGCGCTCGCTCGCGACTTTGCCGGATTAATACTGCGGGAACTACGCGTCGCGCAGCGCCCGAGTGATGGGCATGCGCGCCGCGCGCAGAGCGGGGAGCAGGCCGCCCACCAGGCCCATCAAAGCCGCGAAGACCATGCCGGTGATCAGGATGGCCGGGGTCAGCCGGAACGAGAACGCCACCTCACTGAAACTCTGCGTCTGCGCGGTGCCGGTGGAGAAGCCGTTCATGGGCAGGGCGAGAAGACAGCCGATGGCTCCGGCCAGGGTGGCGAGAAACACCGATTCCATCACGAATGAATACAGGATCGACCGCCGCGAGAAGCCGAGGGCGCGCAGCGTGCCGATCTCACGCGTGCGCGAGGCCACGATCGCGTA
>JANODX010000049.1:0-5151 GCA_031412915.1 Vicinamibacteria bacterium
GAGGGTGGCCCGCTGCGTCTCGGGGAGGTCAAGTGCCAGCTTCTCGACGTCTGCGATGGCGGTCATGGTGGCGACTCTAGTGAATTCGGGCGGATGGAATTCGGGAAGGGGCAACTATTAGGGAATTCCTAATAGTTCCGATTGAGGGCACGGGAGTTTGCCGGACGGCAGCAACTATCCGGAACCGCCGGATAGTTCGATGCCCGGGGGGACCTGATCTGGCGGGTTGGGTGGCTACCATCCTCGCGCGGGGCCCCAGGTTCGATGGCTCGAATCTGACTGGCCGACTGATGGAAGCCCTGTTTGAACGTGAACCCTCTCATTTCGGGACTTCAATCATGGCCAGCAACAGCCAAAAACCGCGTACCCCAAGAAATCTGCCGGCGGTAGCCTCGCCTCCGGCTAAGCCAGCGGTGCTGATCTCGGACGTGCGGGCGCTCATTCTGCAGGCCCGGGAAGGGGTGGCCCGTGCCGTGGACTCCACCTTGACCGCCCTGTATTGGTCCGTCGGTCGTCGCATCCGGCAGGACATCTTGAAGGAAAAGCGGGCCGAGTACGGGGAGAAGATTGTGCAGGCGCTGACTGCACAATTGGAACCGGAGTTCGGGCGAGGGTTTGGAAAGAGAAATCTCTTCACCATGGTCCGGTTCGCCACCGCCTTCCCTGACGAGCAGATTGTCTCCGCGCTGCGGAGACAATTGACCTGGACGCACTTCACGACCCTCGTCTACATCGAGGACCCGCTGAAGCGCGACTTCTACGCCGAGATGTGCCGCATCGAAGGCTGGAACACCCGGACCCTGGTCAAGAAGATCGCCGGAATGCTCTTCGAGCGGACGGCACTCTCCAAGAAGCCGGACAAGCTCATCAAGCAGGAGCTCGCCACGCTTCGCGCGGAGGACAAGCTGACGCCCGATCTGGTCTTTCGAGATCCCTACTTCCTCGATTTCCTTGGGTTGAAGGTACACCTACGCTGAAAAGGATCTGGAGTCGGCGCTGCTGCGGGAGATCGAGTCTTTCCTGCTGGAACTCGGCGCGGGCTTTGCGTTTGTGGCTCGCCAGAAGCGCTTCACGCTCGGCGGCGTCGACTACCACATGGACCTGGTCTTCTTTCACCGCGGACTCAAACGCCTGGTAGTCGTCGAGTTGAAGTTGGGCGATTTCCAGCCGCAGATCTCGGTCAGATCGAGATCTATTTGCGGTGGTTGGATCGGCATGAGCGTCAGCCTGGGGAGGATCGGCCTCTGGGTCTGATCCTTTGCGCGGGCAAGAAAGCCGAAACCGTGGAGTACCTCGACCTCGATCGGTCGGGTGTCCATGTAGCCGAGTACCTGACGGAACTGCCGCCGCGAAACGTGCTGCAGCGGAAGTTGCGCGAAGCGGTTCGTCTGGCTCGGACCCGGGTCGAGCCGAAGGCGAGGTGACGAATGAGCGAATCGGAGATCCTGCCGCGTGAGGTGTCGGCAATGCCGCTCAATTAAGTCGTTGGTCTCTCATCGCCGCAACTCGATTGTTTCCAGCGGTTTCTTATTTAAGTCCGGAAAGTCCGAGTGAAGGCTGGGCATTTGATCGCCGACCGCATGTGCCGCCGCTTCGACGCGAAGACCTGGCTCTAAGTCATTCTTTCGGTGAGCCTTCTAGCATCAGACCTTCATTTGATGGCCATTTGATATGAGGACAGCGCTGCCTCAGATACGCCGCCGAGGTGCCGCGCGCTGAGAAGGTCTCTCCACTAAGGCGGACGACTTTGCCGGCCACGAGCGCCTGTCCGCACTCGAGGAGTCTTGGTAGCATCTAAGTAGCCTTGTTGTTTCATGAAACAACAGATACTATTTAGACAACAACCATGGCACGGTCCGCTCCGATGGAACTTCTCGACCGGGCCGCCTCCAAGTTGCGGCAGCACTTGGGAGACCTCCGGGTTGTGGCCCGAGACCCCAAGATCGCCGGAAATGTGGACCTCATCCTGAAGGGCCATGGGCGATCCTTCGTTCTCGAATGGAAGTCAAGAGACGACGCGCTCATCATCGCGGAGGCTATCGCCCAGCTCAAACGACAGCGCGGGAAGGCAATTCCACTCTTGGCGGTGCCGTTCATGGGTGAGGCAGGGCGAAGAATGACTGCCGAAGCCGGCATTTCCTGGATCGACCTCGCGGGCAATGCCGACATTCAGGGACCAGGCCTGCTGATCCGGCTCCTCGACAATCCCCGCCCGCCGAGGGCGGGGAGGCCTCCGAACGTCTTCGCGCCCGCCAGTTCGCGGCTGATTCGCGCCTTCCTGATGAGCGAGGGTCGGGCGCTGAGCCACCGCGATCTGGTCGAGCGCAGCGGCCTCGACAAGGCCCGGGTCAGCCGGTTGATTCCCCGGCTCGAAGACATGGGGGCCATTCGCCGTGTGGCCTCGAGTGACGGCCGGGCGCAATTCGTGGCGAGGCGTCCGAGTGCGGTGCTCAAGGACTGGTATCAGGCGTACGACTTCTCCAAGCACTCGATTCGGCGCGGCTTCGTCCTGGAAGAGGGTCGCTCTGCGGAATCTGTTGCCTTGGGCCTGATGCGCAGGATCAGCGAGGCGCTGGGTCCGGGCAGCCGCCACGCCTTCACCGGACTCGCCGGGGCGTGGCTTCATGCTCCATTTGCCACTCACCGTCTTGTGACGGTCTTGACGGATGCCGAGCCGGGTGCGGAGGCACTTCAACGACTTGGTTTCCATGAAGAGGATACGGGCGCCAATGTCTGGCTCGTGCGCGCGAACGACGCGTCTGTCTTCGTTGGTGCGTCGTCCGTGCGAGGCCTTCCCGTCGCTCATCCCATTCAGGTCTATCTGGATCTGAAGGCGCAGCCGGAGCGCTCGGCCGAGGCGGCCGAGGCGGTGGAGAAGACGCACCTCATGTTCAGGTGGGACAAGGGTGAGGATTGATGGCCACAAAACGGCGCACCAAGGCCGAGTACGACGCTGCTCCCACCTCAATGGAGTCGTTGAAGGCTGGCGTGATCGAGTTGATGACGCGGCTGGGCGATGTCGCGGACGAGATCGTCATCGTCGGCGGATTCGCGCCGGTTCTGCTCTTTGCAGATGCCGAGGTGCCGCCAACGGGAACGTTGGATGTGGATCTCGGACTGAGCCTTGCCTTGCTGGCGGAGGACCGCTACCAGGCGCTGGAGGATCGACTAACCGCGGCAGGCTTTGAACCCGACACCAACGACAAGGGAAATCCAAGTCCGCAGCGGTGGACGTCCGCTCCGCCAGGGAGTCTCGTCGTTGTCGACCTTCTGATGCCCGCGTTTGAGGGCGGTCCGCCGCCAGGTAAGCCGCAGTTCCTCACCAAACGCCTTGCCGCGTTCGCCATCCCCGGCATCGAACTCGCGCACCAGGACGTCGTGCGCATCACGCTTCGCGGCGCGGCCCTCGCCGGAGGGCAGGCGGAACGGAAGGTGTCGGTGTGCGGACCGGGTGCGTTTGTCGTGCTGAAGGCTTTGGCATTTGCGAACCGAGGCGAAGGGAAGGACGCTCATGACCTCATTTACGCACTGGAGTGTGCTGGGCCCGGCGATGTGGCGCGCCGGATCGGGAGCTTCCCGACGTCTCCTCACCTTGCGCGTGCCCTCGAGACCCTGCGAGGGGACTTTCTGAGCGCCGACGGAATCGGTCCAGTGCGAGTCGCCCAATTCCGGTCGGTCGCTCCTTCCCAAAACTTGCAGGCCGAGGCTGCGAGCCGGGTCCGTGAACTCCTCCGAAAGCTGGGGTGACCACGCCATGCCCGGATTCTAATTATGGTGAATTCGCCATAATTAGAAGTCAGGCAGGTCTCAACAGCTACAAGATCAGCGTGAAGGAATGGGTCGAGCGGGCCGAGTACGTGGAGAAGATTGTGCAGGCGCTGACTGCACAATTGGAGCCGGAGTTCGGGCGAGGGTTTGGCGGCGCTACTGCGGGAGATCGAGTCTTTCCTGCTGGAACTCGGCGCGGGTTTTGCGTTTTTGGCTCGCCAGAAGCGCTTCACGCTCGAGTGACGGGTGCGCACCGCAGCCATCTGGGATCGGAGTTGGATTGTTATTGGCGGTAAACATGGATAGTGTTTCCGCCGAAAATACGATGGGCAGTTGAAGAGCGTCGCCTTGCCTGCCAGCAGGTGGTGCGCCCTCTGTTTTTTCGGGGACTGAGTGGGATCCTGGCTGTAGGATCGTCCCGCGTAGTTCCTATGTCTGAGCCCATAACTATTCCCGCGCATATCGAGAACGGTTCGGTGCAGCTCGACGCCCCGCTTCCCCCGGATGTGGAGCGAGTTGAGGTGCTGGTGCATCTGAAGGCTCCGGCGCGCGTCGCTACCGGCCTCGATTTGATCGCTTTCCTGGACGCGCTGCCCCCTGGAAAACGAAGCAAGGCGGAGCTCGACGCGCAACTCGACGCAGAACGGGCTTCCTGGTCGCGTCGCTGATGAGGAAGCACTCATGAACCCTGAGGAAACGCTCTCCGAGTCCGAGATTGATCGGCCTGTTTCGGAAGACGAGAAAGGCCTGCTGGAAGCTCGGTTGCTGGATGCGGCGGAGAATCCCGAGGACGAGAGCCCTTGGACCGAGGTTCGGGCGCGCCTGACGTGAACCCTCCCGACCGTATCGTCATCGACCTTGCCATCCTGCCAGGCAAGCCGCTCATTCGGGGGACGCGTCTGTCTGTGGAGTTCGTCGTGGGGCTCCTGGCCGACGGCTGGTCCGATGCCGACGTCCTTCGCAACTACCCAAAGCTCGTCCACGAGGACCTCGTTGCGTGCCTCAGATACGCTGCCGAGGTGCTGCGCGCTGAGAAGGTCTATCCACTCGCGACTGGCTAGGGCGGCCGCACCACGGCGAGCCCGTTCGATCTCTGGCGAGATTGCTTGCCCCAAGGGCAGGCTGGCGCGCTCGGGCCGTGCCGGAACGAAGGGGCCCTGCTGAGGACGACGGGCGATTTTGCTTCATTCCAGCCGGTTTTCCGAAATCGGTGGCTGAGCTTGTCGAAGCCACCGACGGTCCCTTCGACAGGCTCAGGGACCGGTTTGTCGTCCTCCCCAATGTCACGGACGTAGTCCGTGCTGAAACTCGCAATGACGCAGGGGCCGAAGTAGTCGGCGTTCCTACATCACCCCGCCAGGGCTCTCAGGTTCGACCGCGGTC
>JANODX010000050.1:0-15135 GCA_031412915.1 Vicinamibacteria bacterium
TTCGGGTCGGCCATGGCGTTCACTTTGAGCGTTCTCACTCTGGGCGCCTTTCTTCTCTTCGGACGCGTCCTCGAGAAGGCCCAGGAATGAAACGGTTGCGGGCGGTTCTCATCGGCTCCCTTCTCTTCCTCCATCTTCCCGTCCTCGCTCTCGCCCTCTTCTCGTTCTCGCGTTCGCGTCTCTCCGCCTCGTTCGACGGGCCGAGCCTGGTCTGGTACCAGAAGCTCCTGAGCAACGGCCCGCTGATGCGAGCGATGGAAAACTCGCTCGTCGTGGGGACGCTCGCCACCCTCATCGTCCTGGTCCTCGCCACCGCGGCGGCCCTCGGCTCCCGGGCGGACTCCATCCGGCTTCGTCAACGGTCGGCTTCCCTGTTCCTCCTGCCCCTGGTGACACCGGAGATCGTTTTCGGGGCCTCGCTTCTGGCCTTCTTCTCCCGTCTTTTTATTCCCCTGGGCCTCGGAACCGTGGTGGCGGCGCACGTGGTGTTCTCGATATCCTTCGCCTTCTTCGTGATCCGGGCCCGCGCCCACGCCCTGCCGGAGGATGTCGAAGAGGCGGCGAGGGACCTCGGGGCCACACCGGCTCAGGTCTTTCGCCGGGTGACTCTGCCCTTGTTGGCGCCCGGTCTGGTGGCCGCCGGTCTTCTGACCTTCTCCCTCTCCATCGACGACTACGTGGTCACCTCGTTCGTTTCCGGCGCGGGCGGAACCACCCTCCCCGTGTACATCTACTCCCTGCTCAAGAGCTCGCTCTCCCCCGAGATCGCCGCCGCCTCCACCCTTCTGCTCGCGGCCACCACGCTGCTGCTGTTCGCGGCCGCGCTGGTCGAATCACGCCCCCGTCTGTCCATGGTAGCCATGGCGGTCGGCCTGTCGATCCTCGCCACTCCGGTGGTTCTGGCGCGGTCGCAGCGCCACGGAACCCGCGAACTCAATCTGTATCTGTGGTCGAACTACATCGCGCCGGAGACGATTCGGAAATTCGAAGAGCGCACCGGGGCCAGGGTCAATCTCGACGTCTACGACTCGGCCGAAGTCCTGCTTTCGAAAATGCTCGCGGGAAATCCTGGCTATGACGTCATCTGTCCGACCACCTACGCTCTGCCCCCCCTGATCCGTGCCGGCGTGCTGGCCGAACTCGATCACGACCGGCTGACTCATCTCAGCGGTACGGCCCCGGAATTCCTCGGACAAGACTGGGACGAGGAAAACCGCTTCTCGATTCCCTACCTGTGGGGCGTGACCGGTATCGCTTCGGATTCCCGTCGCGTGGCCTCCGTCGACTCCTGGACCGCGCTCCTCGATCCGCGATGGCAAGGGAAGATCCTGATGCTGGACGACGCCCGGGAAGCGATCGCGTTCGGAGCGCTGGTTCTTGGGCTCGATCCCAATACCCGCGATCCCGCGACCCTGGGCCGGATCCAGAAGGTTCTGATCGACCAGAAGCCGCTGGTGCGCGCCTACGATTCGGCCGGTTTCGACGACGCGATTCTTTCCGGTGAAGTCACCCTCGCCCAATCCTGGTCGGGCCAGATCGCGAAGATCATGACGGAGGCCCCCTGGGTCCGGTTCACCATCCCGAGCGAGGGAGCGATGATGTTCGTGGACAACCTCGCCATACCGAAGAATGCGCCGCACCAAGCTCTGGCTCACGAATTTCTGGACTTCGTGATGGAGCCCGAGATCGCGGCCGAGATCTGTCTTACGACCGGCTACTCCACGCCGTCGCGCGCGGGACGCGGCCTTCTGCCCACCGCCATTCAGAACAACCGGGCGGTGTTCCCAAGCGATGCGCAGATGAAGCAGTTGCGGGCGTTCGAGGATCTGGGGGAGGCCGCGGCCCGCCACGATCGCCTGTGGACCGAAGTGAAATCAGGACGGGACTAGGAGATCCAATGCCCCGATACGTTGCTTTCTTGAGAGCCATCAACGTGGGCGGCCATGTCGTGAAGATGGACAAGGTGAGAGCACTTTTCGAGAAACTCGGCTTCGCGAGTGTCGAGACCTTCATGGCGAGCGGCAACGTGGTCTTCGAAACCCGTTTGAAAGGCCGGGAGGCCGCGGAAGGGAACATCGAACAAGCCCTGCACGAGGCTTTGGGCTACGAGGTGGTGACGTTCGTTCGGACCATGGCGGAGGTGACCGCCATCGCCCGACACCGGCCCTTCTCCGCCTCCGCCCTGGCCTCGGCGGCCGCCTTCAACGTGGGCCTCCTCAAGGAGCCCCTTTCCGATGCGGCCAGGCGGACGCTTTCCGGACTCAAGACAGAGATCGACGACTTCCATGCGAACGCATCCGAGTTGTACTGGATGTGCGCGCTCAAGCAGAGTGATTCGAAGATCTCAAACGCCGTTCTCGAGAAGGCCCTGCAAGTCAGGACCACACTCCGCGGCCAACGAACCATGGAAAAACTCGCGGCGAAGTATGAAGCCGCCTGAGAGGCTGCGGAACCGAAGCCCTATTTCGTCACCACCACGCTCAGCCGGGCGCCGCGCGGGAGTTCAACCTCATCACCCTTCATGATGAGGACGGCGCCCGTGCCCGCCGCGGCGCCGATCACGGTGCCGACCGCGGCGCCTTTCGTGCCATCCTTGATGGCGCCGATAATGAGGCCGCCCACCGCAGCCCCCGCGATCACTTTCTTGTCCTTGCCGCTAGTCGAGGCCGCCATGTTATCGATCGCCTCGGTGCTGATCGAGAGCTTCTCGCCATTCTCCATCACGGCGTTGAAGGCCACGGCGAGGCGAGCCCGGCCTTTCACTCTCTGCGCGGGCACGGCCGCGATCACATGACCACGGACCTCGGCACCCTTATCGAGCTTGAAGCCTTCGAGAGCCACGTCCTCGGTCAGGACGGCGAGGACGGGATCTCCTTCCTTGCTGTTCTGGGACGAGATTGTGGTCTCGACCTCGATGGGGAGGAGCGTTCCTGCCGGAACGACGAGACGGGTCCGAGGGGGCGGCGGCGCGGAAGGGGAAAGCGAAGTCCCTTTCTCGGAAACCGGCGCGGCCGCGGATGCGGTCGAAGGAACCCCCGCCGGGACTTGAGCAGGTGAGGTGGTTTGTGGGGGCGCTGCCTTTTTCCCGGACGACTCTGGCGCGACAGACCTTGAAGGCGAGGCGGGACCGCTCGCGGGGCTCGCCGCGGCCGTGACCGACACGGCTGGAGCGCTGGGCGCTTCGGCCACGGCGGGGGGGGACGCCGAGGTTGCGGTGGCCGACGGCGGAGCGCTGTTTTGAGCGCTCTGTGTGCAGGCGATCGGTGCGAAGGCCAGGGCCATCAGAACTCTGGTTGCTTTCATTACGACGCTCCTCCTTCGGATCCGAAGCGGACCGAGCGAACCCGAAACGAAACGGTAGCTCATCCAAGGGTTCCGGGTCTGTATCCTTGGTCACGAATGCCCCGTCTCCTGATCTCGTGCGGAGAACCCTCGGGCGAGTTCTACGGTGCCGAACTCATCGCCGAGCTGCGAAAGCGGATTCCCGACCTCGAGGCCTTCGGTCTGGGCGGCGATCGACTCGCTTCTGAAAACGTCCGCCTTCTCGCCCACCTTCGGGATCTCGCGGTCGTGGGCCTGGTAGAGGTCTTGTCCCACCTTAGGCGATTGAAGCGGCTCTTCGATTCGGTGATCACGGAGGCCTCCCGGCTGCGCCCCGACGTGGCCATCCTCGTCGACTATCCAGACTTCAATCTGCGCCTGGCCCGGGAGTTGAAACGTTTGGGTATCCCCGTCGTCTACTACGTCTCCCCCCAACTCTGGGCCTGGCGGCGAGGCCGGATCAAGGAGGTGAAGCGCGACGTAGCCAAGATGCTCGTGCTCTTTCCCTTCGAAGAGTCGATCTACCGCGAGGCCTCGGTGCCCGTGGCCTTCGTCGGGCATCCCCTGGTCGACCATGTAGCACCACCCGAGGATCGCGCCGCGGTCGCGCGGGCACTTGGCCTCGACGGAGACCGCCCGGTGGTCGCTCTCCTGCCCGGCAGTCGAAACAAGGAGGTGGCCTTCAATCTTCCCCCCATGCTGGGTGCGGTGAAACTCCTCCGGGAGAGACGCCCCGAACTCCAGTTCGTCCTGGGCGCAGCACCGCACCTGCATGCGACAGCGTTTCGGGAGGCGAAGAGCCTCGGGGTGGCAGCACTCGAGGGCGCAAGCCTTCAGGTGATGAGCGCCGCTCGCGTGGCCATCGTGGCCTCGGGAACCGCCACGGTTGAAACCGCACTCACCTTGACTCCAATGGTGGTGGTCTATCGTCTGTCGGCCTTGACCTACTTCCTCGGGAAACCTCTCGTGCGCGTGACCACGTACGCCATGGTCAACCTCATCGCGGGCCGAACCGTGGTGCCGGAATTGATTCAGAGGGACTTCACGGCGGCCCGGGTGACCGAAGAGACGCTTCGTATTCTCGACCCGGGCGCCCCGCGAACCCAGATGCTTCAAGACCTCGCCGAGGTCCGGGCCAAACTCGGTCGGGGCGGAGCCACCGCGCGGGCCGCGGATGAGGTGTTGAAACTGCTGAAGTCGAGCCGGGCCGAGGACTCGCGGCTCCCATGAGCGTCGACCCGCAGACCTTCCGTCAGGCCATGGGGCAGTTCGCCTCAGGCGTTACCGTGGTCACCACCGCCGGTAACGGGCAGACACACGGTGTGACCGCGAGTGCATTCTCGAGCCTGTCCCTGGATCCGCCGCTGGTGATCGTGTGCCTGGCCAAGACACTCGCCGTTCACCAAGCCATCGAAGAGTGCGGCGTCTTCGCGGTGAACATGCTGGGCGCTCATCAACTCGATCTCGGATTGCGCTTCGCCGGCCTGGAACCAGAGGTGACCGACCGGTTCCTCGGAATCGACTGGCGAAAAGCACCTTCGGGCGCTCCCCTTCTCCCCGATTGTCTGGCCTGGGTCGATTGCCGCCTGTGGAACCTCTACGAAGGAGGCGATCATTCCATCTTCGTGGGCGAAGTCCAGGAGGTCGGCGTCTCCGGCCACGACCAGCCGTTGCTGTATCACAACCGTCTCTGGCGGCTTGGTCTCTCGGGAAGGTGAGTAAGCCTTCATTCAGGCCAAGGGACCTTGCCGGAACGTCGTCAATGCCGAATGGCGCGGGTTCCACCTCGACGACGAGCAGCCGGTCTGGATCACCCCGCGCGCGAAAATGAAGAGCCGCCCGGAGCCGCGTTTCGACGCGGCCCCGCGGTTCAGGCTTTCTTCACAAGGCCGATCACGAACAGGACGATGACCGCGCCGATCACCGCGTTGATGATCGCGCCGACCAGGGCGGTAGAGATACTCGCAGCCGTCAAGGAGTGACTTCACGCGCAGCCGCAGGCACACCAGCGCCACCGTCCGGAGACGACGGCGCAGTACGAAGGAGTCCGTTTTTTAGATGGTGCGAGGTTGTTCTTCTCGCTATCGCGATATCAGACGCGCGCGGCCAGCGCCGAGCGGCTGCTTCGCCGTGTACACGTGAACGAACAGGCGACCCGCGTCGAGGTCGCCGCGGTCCCGCGGTCGCAGAGTGATAGCACCCGTGCCACTCGTCCTGCCACCACCCATAAGATGGGCGACGATGGGGCCGGGGTGTTCCGCGTCCCCGCGCTGGAGGGTCACGAGCAGCATTCCGCTCGGGCTCGGCCGCGGCAAGGTCAGCGCGTAGCCGAGCTCGTTGGTGGTCGGATCCAGGGTGAATCGCGCGCGCAACAGCGGCGGGAAGGCAGCGGTCGCGGTCGACATCGGCGCGGATAGCGAGGCCTCGAAGGCGACCGGCCCCGGCGTCAAACCATTGACCAACACGGGGGTGCTGGTGGGCGCGCGCCGATGGCCTTTCGCCTGTTCGAAGGCGTAGGCGAGCTTCAGGAGGTCGGCTTCGGCGAACGCACGTCCGAGCAACTCGATGCCGACGGGCATCTCGTCCTCGGTGAAGCCGGCGGGGAAGGAGATCGCGGGCAGCCCGGTGGTAGCACTCAACTGGCAGTTCAAGCCAAGCTGCGGTTCGCCTGCGATCGCGGGCCGTCGCCTTATGGTCGCATAAGCGAGCACGTCCACTTTCTGCTCATCCATGGCCGCGAGCACCACCGCGCGCAGCGCCGTGCGTTTGAGGCGGGCCTGGCGATAGTGCTCGGTCTCCGGCTCTTCGACCCTCGCACGGTTCTGGAGCGTCGTATCGAGTGCGGCGTGGTGGAGGCCGCGGTCGAGAATCTCCTTGAGGGATCGTACCGGCGCCTGCGGCACGCGTGCGAGGTAGTCGGTGAGGTCGAACCTGAACTCGTCGTTGATCACGCTGCTCTCGCGAAGCAGTTCGTCGAACCCGGGAACCGAAACATCGACCGTCGCCGCACCAAGCTTCTTCATCTCTTCAATGGCGGTCCGAACCACCCGCGCCATTTCCTCGTCGTCGACGGAGGCGCTCACCAGCGCGGTGAGCACGCCGATGCGAGCGCCCTTGAGCCCATCCGCGCGGAGGGCGGCCCGATAGCCAGGCGGCGGACGAGTCCCGCCCTCCAGCGTCACCGGGTCGGCTTCATCCGGCCCGATCGTGGCCTCGAGCATCAGGGCGAGGTCGGTGACAGTGCGGGCGAGAGGGCCCGCGATGTCCTGGGTGTGGGAGAGCGGGAGCACGCCGGTCCGACTCGACAGGCCCTCGGTGCCGCGCAAACCCACCAGGTTGTTGTGGGAGGCCGGAATCCTGATCGACCCGCAGGTGTCGCTGCCCATGCCGGCCGCGGCGAAGCTCGCGGCCACTGCGGCGGCCGTGCCGCCGCTGGATCCGCCGGGATTGCGCGCGAGGTCGTAGGGGTTCCTGGTCTGGCCGGTGAGCGACGAGATGTTCGTGATGCCCGAGGCCAGTTCGTGCATGGCGGCCTTGCCGAGAATCACCGCTCCGGCTTCGCGGAGCCGCCGCACCTGGAACGCGTCGGCGGTCGGCCGCAACGTTGAAAGCGCCAGGGCGCCCGCGGTGGTGGGCATGCCGGCAACATCGTAGTTGTCCTTTACCAGTACGGGGATGCCGTGGAGCGGCCCGCGAAGCCCTTTCGCTGCCCGTTCGCGGTCGAGCGCATCGGCGTCGGCGCGGGCCTGGGGGTTGATCGCGACGATGGCGTTGAGTCGCGGCCCGCGGGCGTCGTAGGCCTCGATGCGCGCGAGGTACGCATCCACCAGACCCCGCGAAGTGAGGCGCCCTTCCTGCATGGCCGCCTGCAACTCGGGAATGGATCGCTCGACGACGTCGAGAACGCGTGGAAGAGGCTCTGCGGTCGGCTGCGCTCGCGCCGCGCGCGCGGGCCGTGGCGATGGTTGCGGCTGCGGCTGCGCGGCCGCCGAGGTTGAAATGACCGTGAAGACAAGGGTCAGGCGAGGGAGGCGCATTCGGCGATGATAGTCGCGGCTCAGAACAGCTCAACCCTGGCCCGATGTCCGTGGGCGCGGCGGAGTCTGCCGTCGGCGGTGAGGAGGGGCGCTTCGATCAATTCCGCCACCGCGACATACGCCGCGTCGTACACCGACAGGCTGTGCCGCAGGGCGAAGACTCGGCGTGTGAGCTCCGGGCCGTGATGCCTCTCGATGCCGAGATCCAGGAACCACTCGAGGCCGATCATGGCCCGATCCTCGGCGATCCGTCGCTGCCGCAGCAGGCGTCCAAGGCCGCTCACGACCTCGACCTCGATAAGTGCGGGAGCGTGAATGTCCTGGCCGACCACCCGGTCGGCCAGAGCCTCGCTGCCCTCGTGGCGAAGGATCATCTTGAGCGCGGCCGAGGCGTCGAGGACGATCACCGTCCTTCGCGACCCTTGCGGGCAAGGCTGGCCGCGCTCTCACGCGCTCCCACGCCGGTGAGTGCTCGGAAGCGGCGGAGCATCTCGTCCCGGGTGGGCCGGGAGATCTCCCGCTTCAGCACCACCCGATCGTGGTCTCATCGCAGATCGTTCTCGGCCTGCAGACGATCATCAGCCGCCAGGCCGATCTCACCAAGGCCCCGGCCATCGTCACGCTCGGCATCATCAAGGGCGGCAACCGCTCCAACATCATCCCGGAAGAAGTGAAGATGACCGGGACGATCCGCAGCTTCGACCCGGCCATGCGCCTCGAGATCCACGAGCGAATCAAACGCACGGCCGAGAACATCGCCGAGGCCGCGGGTGCTACGGCCACGGTCAAGATCGAATTCGAAAACGTGGTCACCTACAACGATCCGGCGCTCACGCAGCGCATGGGCCCGACGCTCCAGCGGGTTGCGGGCGCGGAGCATTGGAACCCGAACGGCCGCGTCACGACCACGGCGGAAGACTTCGCCGACTATCAGCAGAAGGTCCCCGGGATCTTCTTCTTCCTCGGGATCACACCGAAGGGCGCCGACCCGAAGACCGTGGCCCCGAACCATTCACCGCGCTTTTTCGCCGATGAGGCCGCCCTGCCGGTCGGCGTGCGTGCCCTGTCGAACCTGGCCGTCGACTACCTGAGCGGCGGCAAGTAGCGGGGGGCGGTTAGGGTGCGCGGCCTTGTGGCCGCCCCTGGCCCGCGCCTACGTCCTGATTACAGTCGACAACACCTTCATGTCGATGGTGGACGTTCCACCGGCCTGAACGAATATGTCCGCGTAGCGAGCGCCGACGACGATTTCCTGAGCCTGGTACGACGTTCGGGAGTGAACCGTCTGCGAAGACGCCTCGTCAAACGCCTTCATCAGCACAAAGACCTCAACCTCGGCTCTGACAAATCCCTCCGCGTCCATATGCGCCATGGGGCTTGCCGGAGTGATGGGGTGGACCACGGTCCAGTGCAAGGGAAAGAACATGACCTCGTTTCTCTCCAAAGCGAGGGGAACGAACTTGCGCTCCCTCTTCCCGGTTGGACCCTCGACCATATGGCTCAGGACCACGGTGGCCTGCACTTCCACGAGTTGAGATGAGCGCTCATTGGCCACTCGGAACATGAAGCCATGACCGTCTCGGTAAGGGGCCACCACGGCCTGGTCGGCGTAGCGAATTCGCGCTTGTGGCCGGGCGAAGCGAGCAAACGACAGGCCGGTCGCGAGGGCGACGCTGAGCAGACCCAGCAAAGCCTCGATGGCCACCAGGATGTTGGCGGCAAGGCCCTTGGGAGACAATGCGCCATAGCCGATGGTGGCGAGCGTCTGAACGCTAAAGAAGAACGCGTCGAAGAATCGATCTCCCAAAGCGAATGACGTAGCGCCGGCCAACGCTCCAGGCCCACAGGCGATGTAGCCGATGGCGAAAAGCAGGTTGATTCCCAGATATCCAACCGCGAGCAGCCCGTAGAAACTCCACCAGGAGCAACTGATCAGGATGTGATACAGGTTCAGCGATCGCCACCAGGGTAAGCCAAGCCGGACGGCGTTGAAGGTCCCGTCGCGATTGAGAAAGCGGGTATCGGCTCGCTCGAGGACCCGCGAACCGAATCCGAGGTCGCGAAGGTCCGCCGCGCGCACCCAGTCCGGCTCCGCGTCAGTTTTCAATTTGGGGTTTGCTGCCATCGCGGGACCACAATATCCAAGATCGACGATACCCAGGTTATCGGCAGAGGTTCACTGCACGCACCCCGTCGTGGCCTTTAGGGGCCCTGATGGGCTTCATGTCCCTCATGGGCTTCATCGGGCTCCGCTTGAATCACCACCGGAATCGCTGAATTCAAGATCCGGCCCCAGGTCGGAGCAAGCGTTGCCTTCAGGGTCCAGTCCGCGAGGATGAGGCCCAGTGCCGCCAGCACAAAGGGGCGCACCCGCCTCCAGGGCTGCGGCTGGTACCGGAAGACGCGGGAGAGGACGGGTTCGGAGAGCACGACGCCCAGGATGCAGAACCCCGCCACCCGGCAAATCGCCCAGGGCTGCCAGCCGAAGAAGACCGTGGCCCACAATGGGGCGCCCGCGCGGTGAATCGAGGCCACGTAGCCGTTCATGTAGTTGGTGAGGATGGCGCCGCCTCCGATCGAAACCAGGCTGCCGGTGAGAAGACTGACCAGCACGAAGCCGATGAGATGAGCGAGATGAAGAGGCAGGAAGAGCCGCCAGTTGCCTTCCGTTCCTCCCGCGAAACGAATCCAGTGAAACATCTCCTCGCGGTATTCCGGACCGTTGATCACCCCGGGGGTCAGATCGTCGGGGGTCGGCCAGGAGGCGAAGCACACCGTCCCGAACACGGCCAGAGCCAGCGGGAACACCAGCATCAGAAAGATGGCGCCCCGGAGGTCGCCCGCGCGCAATCGACGCGTCATCACCCACCACGCGGGCAGGGCGTTCAGGGCGGGAAGAAGGAACCGGGGATCCACCGCGAGGCCGAAGGGATACGAAAGCGCGATCGCAACCACGAGCCAAATCGCATCTCCGCGAATCGGCGGGGTGCTCATCTCATGCATCTCCGAGAGGAAGGCGGTCGAAGTGCACCATCCCCGCGAACTCGGCGTAGCGAGCCGCGATCTCGCTCTCCTTCAAAGTCAGAAGACGCTCGACGCCGAAAGCCTCGCAGCAGAATGAAGCCACGGTCGAGCCCATGATGACGGCCCGGCGGAATGTCGCTTCATCGTGCGAACCAGCCTGGTCGAGGTAACCCATGAGGCCTCCCGCGAACGAATCGCCCGCGCCGGTGGGATCCTTCACGTGTTCGAGGGGGAAAGCCGCGGCGAGGAAACAGCTCTCACCCTGGAAAAGGAGGGCCCCGTGCTCTCCTTTCTTGATGATGAGCGTCTTCGGCCCCATGGCCCGGATCGCGCGGGCGGCACGGATGACGTTCCAGTCGCCCGCCAGTTGGCGGGCCTCCGAATCGTTGATCAAGAGAACTTCGACCCGGGAGAGCGTCTTCTTCAGTTCATCCAGTCGGTGATTGATCCACAGGTTCATGGTGTCGCAACCGACGAGTTGCGGCGCATCGACCTGTTCCAGCACATCGCGCTGAAGCGATGGCTCGATATTGCCCAGGAAGACGCGGTCCGACTTGCGGTAACTCTCCGGGAGCTTGGGTTTGAAGTGTTCGAAGACGTTGAGATCGGTGCAGACGGTCTCGCGAGAGTTGAGGTCGGTCGAGTACTTGCCCTGCCAGTGGAAGGTCAGACCGTCCGCGTGCTCCAGACCCTGGAGATCGATTCTCCGGCCCTCGAACGCGCTCAACTGCTCCGGGCCGAAGTCGTCGCCCACCACGCCGACCAGATTGACATCGGTGAAGAACGAGGCGGCGAGAGCGAAGTAGGACGCGGAACCGCCGAGGATCTTCTCGGCGCGACCGGCGGGAGTTTCAAGCGTGTCGTATGCGACACTGCCGACAACGAGGACAGACATGGGCTCTGAGCGTTTTTCCTGTTTGGTTCCGGGGCCAGGGTTTTCGGGAGGCCTGGTTCGAAGAGTTCGAAGCCAGGGCCGAAAGCCTATTTCAAGTAACGGCCGATTATCGGGGCCAGATCCCTTTTTACCTTGTCCGGGATGAGGTGGGGGGCGGTCATGATCGCGAACTTGAGCGCGCTCTCACATTCGCAATCACGGGAAACCGGGAATTGCTCGACCGCGGCCCTGAGGATGCTTCTCGCCATGGCCGCGTTCTTCTGCAGGACGGCCACCACCTGATCAACGCTGACCGCATCGTGGCCGGGGTGCCAGCAGTCGTAGTCGGTGACCATGGCAAGGGTCGCGTAACACATCTCCGCTTCGCGGGCGAGCTTCGCCTCCTGCAGATTCGTCATGCCGATGAGGTCCGCTCCCCAGGATCGGTACAGATTCGATTCGGCGAAGGTGGAAAACTGCGGACCCTCCATGCAGACGTACGTTCCGCCCTCGTGGATGACGGCCCCGCTGCGGCGACACGCCTCGCCCAGAATCCGCCGGACGTTGTTGCACACCGGATGGGCGAAGCCGACGTGAGCGGCGATACCCTCTCCAAAGAACGTCGATTTCCGGCCGAACGTCCGATCGATGAACTGGTCGGGCGTCACCATGTGAGTGGGAACGTACTCTTCCTTGAGGGAGCCCACCGCGGACACCGACAGGATCCACTGCACGCCGAGAGACTTCAGGGCCCAGATGTTGGCGCGGAAGTTGAGTTCGGAAGGAAGGATGCGATGTCCGCGCCCATGCCTGGGCAGAAAGGCCACCCGGCGCTCGCCGAAACGGCCGACGATGAACGCGTCGGACGGCGAGCCAAAAGGGGTAGGGACGGTCACTTCACCCTGGGCTTCGAAACCCTCGATGTCGTACAAGCCGCTGCCGCCGATGATGCCGATCTCCGCCGCGTTTTTCGTTTCCATCTCAGGCCTGCTTCAGTTCAAGGAGGACGCCGGCCGCCGAACGGGGATGAACGAAGGCGACGCGACAGCCGCCCGCGCCGATCCTCGGGACTTCGTCCAGAAGCTGGGCGCCCGAAGCCTTCATCTCCGCCATCGACTTCTCGATGTCATCCACCAGAACACAGATGTGATGAAGGCCCGAGCGCTTCTCCAGGAACTTGGCGATGACGGAGGAGGGATCGGAGGGTTCCAGAAGTTCGAGATGCGATTCGCCTACGGCGATGAAGGCGGTATTCACCTTTTCGGACGGGACATGGTGCTCCGCTTCGATCTTGAAACCAAGCGCCTGATAGGCGCGCTTGGCTTCAGCCATGTCCTTGACGGCAATACCCAGGTGGTCGATTTTCAGAATCATGATCGTTCAGGGAAGAGCTTAAAGCTCAGCGCAGGCAAGGTCAGAGGCCGCGCTCCCTCAATCCGCGCCCCTTCTCTCAGGAGTCGAGACCGGCCAGGGTTTCGTCCGCGGCCGAGAAGGGATCGATGAGCCGGTTCTGCACTCGTTCGCGGAGATGGAGACTGGAATCGAGAGCGTCGATCCGGCGACGAACTCGCGCGCGAAGAAGTCCTTCGACCTGGGCCTCGAACTGACGGAGCAGCCTCTGGCGGCGGCGGGCGGCGAACTGGCCGCTCAGTTCGCGGCGCGCGCGGACTTCTTCGATGGTCTTCATCAACTCATCGATGCCCTGGCTCGAGGGCGCCACGGTTAGAACCACCGGAGGCCGATCGCCCTTCGTCTCGCCCGTAAGCGACAGCATCATCTCTATCTCGGAGGCCAGCCGATCGGCGCCGTCGCGATCGGCCTTGTTCACCACGAAAAGATCGGCGATCTCCATGATCCCGGCTTTCAGGGCCTGAACTTCGTCGCCGAGACCAGGCACCAGCACGACGATCGCGATATCCGCTTCGGAGGCGATGTCGACTTCGTCCTGACCAACCCCGACCGTTTCCACGATCAGAATGTCTTTGGAGGACGCATCCAGAACCAGGAGGGCGGCCGCGGTGGTGGCCGAGAGTCCGCCGAGCGCGCCCCTTGTTGCCATCGAACGAATGAACACGCCGTCGTCGGTGGCGTGACTCTGCATGCGGATCCGATCACCCAGAATCGCGCCGCCGGAAAACGGGGACGTGGGATCCACCGCCACGATACCCACGGTCTTTCCGGACTTTCGGAAATGCGTGGTCACCCGATCGACCAGGGTCGATTTCCCCGCCCCCGGCGGTCCCGTGACGCCCAAAGTCAGGGCGCGGCCCGCATGAGGGAATAGACGGGTCAGGAGAGCCCGGGCGTCGGGCCAGTCATCCTCGACCGCGCGAATGGCTCGGGCCACCGCGCGTATGTCGCCGCGCAGGATGTCCTGGTCTTCGGGGAGCTTCATGCGCGCCTCGGCGGGAGCCCCACGAACCTAGGAGAGGAGGGATCGCGCGATGACGAGCTTCTGAACTTCGCTCGTGCCTTCGCCGATGGTGCCGAGTTTCGAGTCGCGCAGCGCGCGCTCGACCGGATAGTCCTTCACGTAGCCGTACCCACCGTGAATCTGGATGGCTTCGAGGGCCACCTCGACCGCGATCTCGCTGGCATACAGCTTGGCCATGGCCGATTCCGTCTTGTGTTCGCGGCCGGCGTCGCGCCAGGCCGCCGCGCGCAGGGTCAGCAGCCGAGCCGCGTCGATCTTCACCGCCATCTCGGAAAGCTTGAACTGGATGCCTTGAAATTCCGCGATGGCCTGGTTGAACTGCTTTCGGCCCTTTGCGTAGGAGAGAGCCGCCTCGAAAGCTCCCTGGGCGATGCCGATGGAAAAGGCGGCGATGCCGATGCGACCGCGATCGAGAATCTTCAAGGTGTCGACGAAGCCCATCCCGAGTTCGCCCAGTTGATTCGAAGCAGGAATACGGCAATCCTCGAAGATCAATTCAGAGGTGTCGGACGAGCGCACGCCGAGCTTGTCTTCCTTCTTTCCGGGGCGAAAACCCGGCGTTCCTCGATCGACCAGGAAGGCGGAGATTCCCTTCTTGCCCTTGGTCTTATCGGTGACGGCCATGACCACGGCCACATCGGCGAGGCTGCCATTGGTGATGAATGTCTTCGATCCATTCAAAACCCACGAATCCCCGTCCTTCACCGCGGTGGTTCTGGTGCCGCCGGCGTCCGAACCAGCGCTGTTCTCGGTAAGACCCCAGGCGCCGACGAACTCGCCGGTCGCGAGTTTCGGGAGGTATTTCTTCTTCTGCTCCTCGGAACCGGCAAGGAAGATATGACCGGAAGAAAGCGAGTTGTGGGCAGCCGTGGACAAGGCCACTCCGGCATCGACCCGCGCCAGTTCCTCGATCACGATCGTGTAGTCGACCGTGGACATGCCCGAGCCGCCGTAATCCTCGGGGAAAACCACGGCCAGCAGGCCGAGATCGCCGAGCTTGTGGAAGATCTCGCGGGGGAACATCTGTGCTTCGTCCCAGGCCCGGGCATTGGGTTTCAATTCCCGCTCGGCGAAGTCGCGAACGGTTTTCTTGAGCAGCCCCTGATCCGCGCTCAGTTCGAAGTCCATTCCATACCTCTAGATGACCACCTTCGCCAGAAGGAGGGGGACGAGATCTTAGTTGAGGCAGAGGGCCTGGCCCCGGAGCGGCCTCATGAGAGTCGGCCCGCCACCTGCGACCGCCAAGCTCTGACTAGCGGAGGCCGGATTCCTGAGTGGCTCCGGGTCGCGGACCCACTCCATGGCCCGAGGACTTCCTGCAACGAGTCAAGAGGAATTTTGGAGTATCCCAACTCGGCCTTGCTCCCCGCTGGCCCACTACGTCAACGCCCTGTTTGTAGCTGCGTGGAAGGCTCCTCTGCCTATGGAAAACCGGTAACGGACCC
>JANODX010000051.1:0-3884 GCA_031412915.1 Vicinamibacteria bacterium
GATGAATGTCCAGCTGCACAAGGTGTTGAGCGACATCTCCGGGGTCAGCGGAATGCGGATCCTTCGGGCCATCGTGGCTGGACGTCGGAATCCTGAAGAACTGGCGGCGATGGCCGTCGGTGGCATCAAGGCCACGCCCAAGGAGGTTGCAGAAGCCCTCCGAGGCCACTATCGCGAGCAGCATGTCTTTGCACTCTCTCAGGCGCTGAAGACTTTCGATTTCCTTCACGAGCGCATTCGCGAATGTGACATCGCGATCGAGGGACTCATGAAACGCTTTCCCTCCAAGAACGATGAGATCCGCATCCTGCCCCCACAGAAGCGAAGAAAGAATCAGCCCCACTTCGACCTGGCTCAAGAGCTCGCTCGTGTCACGGGCGTGGATTTCTCCATCGTTCCCGGCCTATCCGCCATGACCGTACAGACCGCGGTATCCGAGTGCGGGATCAATCTGGGCGTCGCTTTCATTGACGAGCACCATTACGCCTCGTGGTTGGGTCTGTCGCCCAACAACAAGATCACAGGCGGGCGCGTCTTCTCGACGAACTCACTCCCTCGACCTTCGCCCACCGCCGTGGCTCTGCGGCTCGCCGCCCAGGCCCTTCAGTCCTCCAAATCCGCACTCGGTGATCGCTTCCGTAGGCTTCGCGCTCGCCTGGGAGCGCCAAAGGCCATCACCGCCATGGCTCACCTTCTGGCCAAGCTCATCTATCGCGGCCTCACGCGTGGACAGGCCTACCTCGAAGCCGGGCTCAAAGCACTCGAAAGCCAGAGCCAACACCACACGCTCCAGGCCCTTCACCGTCGCGCACACCGCCTAGGCTACGAGCTAACCCCACTCCAGAAAACCGCCTGAAATGGGGCGTTCTTAAACGGGTTTCTCAGCAGGAGCTCGTCGGGCGGCGGCGACGAAGCAATCTCCGAACCCGGCTCGTTTCCAATGGTCTTCACAGGGAGAGATTCTTCCATAGCGCCATGTTCGTACGGGACGGAGCCGTTTGGGGTCCATTCCGCCCCGCTGGAGTTTCGACCTGGGTTTGGCCCGATGACGGCCAACGGCATGGAGGAAAGAGGGCCGTGCCCCTCGCCTTCTGGGATGCTCGATTCAGGCCGCTGGCGACTCCCGCCAAAGACCAACCCAGCGTGGAATGCGTCGCTCTACGCGTGGGTGACGGATTGAACGGCGAGCAGGCGCCGCCCCATGCTGGTTTTGGCCGTGCTCAGGTCGTAGGCCGCCTGCAGGTTGAGCCAGTATTGCGGCGACTGGTCAAATGCCCGTCCGAACCGCAGGGCCAATTCAGCCGTGACCGGTCGTGCGCCCTTGATCACATGCGAAATTCGCATCGATGAGACGCCGACTATGCGGGCGAAGGCTGCCTGGGAAAGACCCAACTCCTCCAGCGTTTCCGCCAGAAATTCGCCTGGATGAATGGTGGGTAAGCCGGTTTTGGCCATGAATGCTGTCTCCCTAGTGGTAGTCCACAATCGCTACGTCAAGCGCGTCGCCATGTTCGAACCTAAAGCACAACCGCCATTGGTCGTTGATGCGCGTGCTCCACTGATTCGCGCGCTCTCCGTGCAACTGCTCCAGCCGGTTGGAAGGCGGCAGGCGCAAATCCTCGATTCGAGTGGCCGCATTCAACTGGACAAGCCGCATCGCGGCGCGCTTTCGAATCTCCGTCGGGATGCGGCGGGCTTTCCCGGTCATGTAGAAGCGCTCCGTTTCCCTGTCGGCAAAACTCAAGATCACCGGGAGACAGCATAAACATCTTGTTTATGGCCGTCAAGATGCGATCTGTCCGCAGGGTAGAGCCGATCGCCTCGTCGCCCGGCACCCACACGCCTACCGGCTGGTGCGCTCGCCAGCGAAGTCGGCTTGGAGCGTGACGAACTCGACCACGCCCTTGAACTTCTGGGTCATGGGGCCATCGGTTGCCAGGAGCGGAATCCCTTCCTCAAGCGCCAGCGCGACATAGGCCGCGTCGTAATAGGTGGCATCGTGCCGGAGAGCGAGTTCAAGGGCGCGCAGGGCGGTTTCGCTTGCGTTGCGAGTTTGGAGGCCGATCCTGAGGAAGTCGGCCAATGCGTTGGCCACGATGTCGACAGGGATCCTCCTTCTGAGAACCGCGGCGCTTCGAAGTGCGTTGCCTACCTCGCTCACGATGAGATCGGGGGCAACTAACTCGTCCTCGCCTGTCCGGAAGCGCCCCAGAAAGTGGTGCGCGTGGGCAGAACCAACCTCGTCGAGAAGCCACTTGATCGCGACGCTGGCGTCGACGACCAGCCGCACTCAGATGCGGCCCTCTCGGAACTCCCGGATGGCGTGAGCGCTGTCGAAGGGTCCGAAGTCCCGCCCGACCTGTTCCCGGCGTGCCGCGATGCGATCAAGGAGGTCCTGAGGGAAGCGGGGAGTCACCAGGGATGGGCCTGAGGAGCGACGTTCGACTCGCGTACGCACCATGGCCTCGATGTCTCTCTGTTCCTCAGGAGGCAGTTTCTTGATGTTCTCGATCAGTTCGGCGACAGTCATGGCGGATCTCGCTTGGAATCATATGACGGGGGTCGATACGGCCGTGACGGACCGAGTCGAAGTCCACCTCGGCCACGATCTTCGGCTCGCGCGTGATGTCCTGAATCACGAAGTTGTCGGACGACACGCTGCGCAGCGAGACGGTGTCGGCGGGGTAGCCCGAAGCGTCCAGCGGGCCAGGCGAAGCCCCCTTGGGGGAGCGCGAAGCCTGCCCTTGGGGCACGAAGCGATCTCGCGTTCGCCCGAACCCGATCCAGAACCCGAACCCGTTACCGATCGAGACTCAGTCTTCGCGGCGCCCTTCGCCGCGGTGTCTCGCTAACAGTCGTGGGGGCGTAGTCAACCAGGCTCTTCACGACAGCGCCGCGTACGGTGGCATCGCGGTACCGTTCCAGGAGGCTGCGGCGTATGCCTGGACCGAGGCTGACGTTGTACCTGCTGATCAGGCCGTCATGGACGATAGCGCCCTCGAAGGGCAGGAGGACCGCCTTGACCATTAGGGGCGGCGCAATCGGCAGGACTTCTTCGAATGTGCTGTAGAGGCCAAGCACGGCGAATGCGTTGGCGTCATCGAGGAAGATCGTATGCCGACGGTAGTGCTTCCACACAAAGAACGTGTCCGCCCGCCGGTGTCGAAAGCCCGCCGCGATGGCGAGCAGATCGGGAGCGAGGGCTGCCGGGTTCAGGGCGACGAAGCGCGCGAGGAGAGACCCGTCGCTCCAGAGGACATCGCGGATCTTCACCGCGTCCTCAGCGCCGATCGCGCCTTCGGGGCCCCGGGAGAGGTTGGGCACGAGGTTCCGTTCGTCGTTGACCCAGGTGAGAAGCGGCCTCCAGACCTGGTAGAAGCGCGCCGCGTCTTTATCGGTGAGTCTCATCGGCCGCGTGAACCGCTCTGCGGGTCGAGGCGTTCGTGCCTCATCTGCTCAAGCTCCGCCTTGAGCGGCGCCCAGTACTTTGCATCGGCCTGGCGCTCGGCCCATTCTTCGGCTTTCAGGGCGGCTTCCAGCCTGGCTTCCTGGCCTGGTTGCGCGTAGGCCAAGAGAGGCCGTCTTCGTGTTTGCGTTCGACAGAGTGAAGGCCACTTCGTCGCGCATTCCACGATCAACTCCGGCGTTCGGAGTTCGCGCAGCCAGAACCTCGCTTGAGCGGCACTCGCCGTCTCGCGGTTCTGGAAGTAATGAGCCTCGAGGAGCCGGCGCACCATGGGCCAATCCTTGTCGCGCTGCGTCTTCTTGGCGGCGACAAGATCGGGCAGGGCCATCACCTCGCATTGGATGCCGTCAGCGAGTTCCATGCTCGTACGTCGCGCCCAGAGCTTAGGAAAGGGAGCGACGCCCCTCATCTTCGTCAT
>JANODX010000052.1:0-3180 GCA_031412915.1 Vicinamibacteria bacterium
CTTTGGGCCGAAGCCGAGCGCTTGACCGGCGATCCCGACCTCGCTCTCCACACCGCGGAGAGCTACAACCCGGGAGCCCTCGGTGTGGCCGGCTACGTGATTCTGAGCTGTGCCTCCGCGGCTCAGGTGCTGGATCGTCTCACTCGCTACGCTTCCTTGATGAACGACGGCCTGCGCGTTCGAGTCAGCGCGCACGGCGACGCTACCGTGGTTGTATCCGAGGCGGTGGAGGGCCTCGACAACTATCTGGAGCGGCGGCCCCGTGACCCGTTTGAGGTCATCGCGGCCAGCCTCGCCATCACGCTCTCTCGCCTGGTCAACCGGAAGATCGCTCCTCGCGAGGTCACGTTTCGTCACCAGGCCCCGTCCTCGATCGTCGAACATGCGCGGATCTTCGGGCTCAAGCCGAAGTTTGGGGCTCCGGAGAACCGAGTCGTCTTTCGTTCCACTGATCTCGAAGCGCCCGTGATCTCGGCCGATCCTGCCCTCCTCAAAGCCTTCGAGCAACGCGCGGACGCGCTGGCCGCGAAGCTCGACCGCTACGGTCCTCTCTCCCGTCGCGCCCTCTCGGTACTGCGCGACAAGATGAAGGGTGTGGTGCCGCCGCTCCAGGAAGTGGCGAGCGAACTGGCCATGAGCAGCCGCACCGTCCAGCGCGCGTTGCGGCTTGAAGGAACCACGTACCAGAAGCTCGTCGATGAGGCGCAGCGCGACCTGGCGGTTTCGTATCTCAAGACCTCCGGCGTGTCGGCTTCCGAGGTGGCGTTTCTCCTCGGGTTCTCCGAGCTTTCCGCCTTCAGCCGGGCGTTCAAGCGCTGGACCGGGTCGGCGCCGGCGAAGTTCCGCTTGGCCTGAGCGACGCCGCGACCCGGGTTCCTGGAGCGGCCATCAGAACCCCAAGCTGCCTGGCCTACTCGCCCAAAGCCTATTGCAGTGGGTATAGGAATTTATCGGTGTAGTTGTCCAGCACCTTGGCCACCCTGAGCAAGCGCCGGTCACTGTAGCGTTTACCCGCCACCTGGATGTTCACGGGAAGCCCGGATGGGCCCAAGCCTATGGGCATGGAGACCACCGGGCTGTTGGTGGTTGAAAAGACGGTCGTGTACGACTGGGTTGCGACGTAATAGTGGATGTCCGCACCATCCACTTGCAACGGGGTGCTGTAAATCTTGAAATCACCAAGCATCTTGCTGTGCGCATGGTGCTTGAACGCGGTGGTCGCGCTGACGGGGCACAGCCACACGTCGTATTCCGAGAGGAAGTTGTCCATCCTGGTGATGTATTTACTCTGCAGTTCAAATGCCTGCATCAGTTTCCGCACAGAAATCGGACCCACAATTCTTCTTTGCATCGGGATATTTCTTACTGTGCTTTTCGAGAATAGATGACCAATGGAGCGCTTCACATTCGACATGTCGTAATTGCCTTGTGCCCCCACGAAACTACCCCAGGTTTCCCAGATTTCGTTGTAGTCCATTCCTTGCGGTTCACTCTTTTGGACGGTGGCACCCGCCTGGGCCAGTTTGTTCACAAAGGCATGGAGTTTGTCCTTGATCTCTGCGCTAACCGGAACCCCGCCAAAGTTATCGGTCCAGGCGATTTTGAGTTTGGAGATGTCGACGTTTTCACCCAGGTCCGCCAGGATCGTGATCGGAACCCCATGCAGCGGGCCGCATGGCTTGCCATCGCGCATGGCTTGATCTGCCTGGTCTGCTTGCGCGAGCGCGTTCGCCTCGTTGACGGTAACGATGGCGTTGTATGTGGGGTTCTGCTCCCTTATCTGCGCGAAATAGGCCTCTACGGTTTGCCGGGAGGTGATTTCACCCGCGCGAAGCATTGCGGCAAGTTTGCTGGCGGAAAGAAAAGTGAGAGATGGTTGCATGAATTCTCTATTGACACAGGATGGGGTGCAGGTTGAACTGAAAGTACGATTTGTGAGCTCGTCCAGCTCGGGCGCGGCGCCGAGCTGGGCAGTCATCGGGCTGCCGCCCAGGAGTCGGCGGCCGGGTTGTGGACGGCGGGCCGGGCATCGGGCATGGTCGCGGATGTGCGGCCTTCTCGGACGACGGCGATAGCGAGCCAGATCAGCCAGACGCTCCACAGGACGTAGCCGGCGAAGTTGACGGTGTCGATGACGGCCTTGCCCAACGGCGAGAACACGCCGACGAAGATCATGGCTGAAGAGACGGTTCCCAGCACTCTAAAGATACGTCCAGCGAACCGGTTGCCGAGGCTGGTGACGACCAGTACGGTCCAGGCGGCGGTAAGGAGGTAGCCGAATGTTTCTCCGATCACGGTCCCGAGGATGACGTTCGCGGTGTGGAAGTGGGATTCCGCATCGGCCGCCGTGGTGGCGGTCGCGCGGGCGGCGTCGCTCACGAAGCCGGGCACGAGCAGGGGCCAGCGCGAGAGGCCGATGGTCTGGACGATTGCGGCGGCGATGCCGGTGGGGACCGCGAGTCGCATCCACCGGTCGGTGCGGAGCTTGCCGATTCCGACGGCGATCGGTCCGAACAGTGCAGCGGACACGGCCAGGATGGCGAACCACATCGAGACGCTGGATTGATGGTCGCGGAACCGGTCGAGGACCACCCCGGACGGCTCTTTCAAGACGTCGGGGTAGTTGAAGATGCTGCCAAGTGCGGTGAAACCGACGTTGGTGAGCAGGGCGGCGGTGACGAGTGCTATGGCGGTGAGTTTTCGGTTCATGGTGTTTCCTTTGGGGGTGAGTGCGGGTGAAATCAGAACTCCCAACCCATGTGCAGCGATGCGTTCGGTGAGAACTTCGCGACGGTGTAGCTCGTTCCGTTCACCGACGTGCTGCCGGAATAGACGTTGTTGTAGGTGAAGGCGGCGGTTGGATACAGGTACAGGTGCTTCCCGAGGTCGATGGGGAACTTCTCCGCAGCTTGCTTGACGGGATTGGAATACGTTCCCTTCGCCTGATTCCACGTCGCGTAACCCGCAGCCGCTTCGTCCCAGACGATCTTGCCCTCGAGGCAATTTCGGATTTGCTGGACTGAATAATCTGAGAAGTGCCGGAAAATAAACGGGCTCTCCTGATCTCCCGTTCCGCCGCCCCACATTGGATCTCGCTTGAAATTTCCAGCCGTTCCCTTGCCTCCACTTGCTTGAACCGTCGGCGGAATAAAGACGCTTTTTGAAAGGTCAAAGGCCCAG
>JANODX010000053.1:0-20344 GCA_031412915.1 Vicinamibacteria bacterium
ACGCTTCAGCGGCAGATACCCCCCGCGATACCCGCGGATCACACCCTCCGACCCGGGCTTGCTCTCGAACATGTCCTTGAGATACGTCACCAGCACCTCGGTAGCCAGACGCGAAGGCGCGAACACGATGGTCTGCAACCCTTTCTCCAGAAACCGGGAAGCGATATCCCGCGCCGAACCAAGCGCCGACTTCCGGATCCCGAGTTGCCGATTCACCACTGGAGGGTTGTAGATCGCGAAGTACCGATCCCCGCGCGGAGCCCCGCTCTCCTGAATCCACTCGACGGGCTTCCCGGTGAGCGCCGTCGCCAGCTCCGCCGGATTCTTGATGGTCGCCGAAGAGCAAAGAAACTGCGGATCGCTTCCATAGAACCGGCACAACCGCCGTAGCCGTCGCAAGACGTTGCCCACGTGCGACCCATAGACCCCGCGGTTCATGTGCAACTCGTCGATCACCACGTACTTGAGGTTCTCGAACAGCTTCACCCACTTCGTGTGATGCGGCAGGATCCCCTTGTGCAGCATGTCGGGGTTCGTGACGACGATGTGCGCCTTCGACCGAATGGCCTTCCGCGCGTCCTGCGGCGTGTCGCCGTCGTAGGTGAAGGTAGCGATGTCCTCGCCCAGCGCCTCGATGGTCGCGTAAAGCTCGGCAAGCTGATCCTGAGCCAGCGCCTTGGTGGGGAAGAGGTACAACGCCCGCGTGTCGGTGTCCTTGATGATCGAGTCAAGGATGGGCAGGTTGTAGCAAAGCGTCTTCCCCGAGGCCGTGGGCGTCGTCACCACGAAGCTCTTCCCGGCTTTGGCCAGGTCATAAGCCGCCCGCTGGTGCGTGTAGAGCTGATCCAGCCCCCGGCCACGCAGATACTCAACCAGCTTGGGAGCCAGCTCGGGAGGGAGAGGCGCAAAGCTCCCGGAGGTGGCGGGGTAGTACCGAAGGGCCACGACCACGGGGTCCGTGGCCAGGCTCTTCTCGATCTCAAGCCCCTTGAGGATCGAAATCAGCCCCCCAGGCCCCCCGTCTCTGGCGAGAGCCGTCGAGCCTGAGTCTCGGGCACCGTCCGCGCCAGGGTCGCCACCCGAACCCGTCATTGCGAGGAGCTCTTCGGACGGAGGCGACGAAGCAATCTTTGGTCCCGGCCCGTCACCAATGGTCTTCACAGGGAGAGATTCTTCCATAGCGCCATGTTCGTACGATGGAGGGCCGTTTGGGGTCCTTTTCCGTATTGCGGGGATTCTTCCCCTCCGTCATCGCGAGGAGGGCGTCGGATGGCTTCCGACGGAGCGATCCCGTACCCGATCCCGAACGCGGGCCCGTTCGGGCCGCCGGACGAGTCGAGCCATTAGGGCCGGGACGCAGCCCTTGACCTTCAGGGGCGCGGGTACGCGAGGTCGATCGGCCATATTCCACGGTCGTGGGCGTCCTCCTCGCAAAGGCGAGCGAACGTCGCGAAAGTCGCCTCGTAGCTCTCGACCGCGATCAGATTCATGGCGAGTCCCGTGGCCAGCGCGTTGAGTGGGACCTTCAGCAACCCACTGTTCTTCGAGAATGGCCTGTCGACGTACCGGGATTCCAGGGTTGGCTGATCCTCTGAGGGCGCGTGGCGATATGCAGCAACCATTCCGTGGAAGTTCGGGTGAGCAAATTCCGACAGTCCGTCGTAGTACGGACGAAGCTCAATCTTGTGCTTCTTCGTGAGGTGGTCAACCAGGGTAAGGACGTTGACCGCCTCAAACAACTTGGCGTCCGGCGTGATGCTCGCCTTGGATCCAAGAAGGACCTTTGAGAGATGCTCGTCAAGCGCCACGAGCCCCGGTTTGTTCTGCGTGCTCCCAACCACATCGATTCGGTCCCACATGTCCAGGGCGAGCGCACCTGTCTCCATTGCGGCTCGGCTAAGGACGAACAGCGGGACATAGAGCTGGGCATTGAACACCTCAACAAACGACGACGCGAGTTCTAGGTTTCGCCGTAAGGCCACCTGGAGCACATCCCGCGCTTTGAAAGGAATCAGCGCCACCGGAGAGATGTCCGAGGCGCGTGAAACAGCGACCTTCGCACGGGTCAGCCCTCTCACGAGATCTTCAACCCCCCCGTAGTCCAAGGCTGGGTGTTGCGCCTTGAGTTCTCCGAGAACGCAATCACAAGGAAACCCTACAGGCGCTCATAACGTAGCGTCCACAGTTCCTTCGCCTCGCCGTCAATCTCGCGTAGGTAGGTCCATAGCTCTCTGAGCTTTGCGTGACGTTCATATCCGCCTGCCCCTTCTATCTCTGACAGCATGCAGGCAAGGAACAGCATCGCGGTTGAGACGGTGTGGCTCTCTGCGTGGCCTGGGTTCCATTGCTGTGAAGGCTCATCGACCAAGGTCGCCAAGCCAATGGCGGCCATGCGCTGGTGTGCCTGCTCGGATAAGCCGCTGTAGTGGGTTTCGTAGATTTCTTGGAAGACCGCCTTGCGCTCCCCCGATAGCATTGGAGCGATTCCGAGTCGCTTGCTCCCGTAGAGCATTATTCCTGGCGTGGGCCAGAAGTCCTTGATGTTCTCTGGCTTTGCGACTTCGCCTGGCGTGAACCCTCCTTGGGCCGCCCAGATAGTCGTCCCCTCCTCACGGCGAGTCAGGTACTCGGTCCAAGTCTTGTCTTCGCCATAAAGCCTCTTGAGCTTGGCCAGTTCGATCATGTTCCCCTTGAAGGCCTCGCGCATGAGGGTCGTGAATCGAGGTTCTGGATCCTCAAGGAGTGCGAGGAGGTTTCCGAGCGTCTCGAGTAGCGCCCGATTCAGGATCTGTGCTTGGAGGACCAGCGGCTTGGGCCGCTTCTCGCTAACCAGCGCGCAGATCGCGGCGAAGGACTGGATTGAACTCACTAGGAAGCCGCGGACGAAGAACCAAGCGTCGCCCTTTAGCTTGCCGTCCTGCATGTCCCGCTGGAGGTGAGTTTTGTAGAAGCGGAGGACCACCTCCAAGGGCTCGGCGTACATCTTGAAGTCGGTCCACGGTAGGTCGACCCTCCACTCCCTATATTCCACGCGAAGATCCTATGCCACACCGCCTGGTCCTAGGCGTTTGCGGAAGCCTGTCGATCGGGGGGACTCACTCGTAAGCCACCGCGTCATCGCGCGGCGGCCATATGGCTTCCGACGAAGCGACCTCGTCGTTCCGATCCAGAACCTGCCTTAGCGTGCGCTGCTATTGCGGGGATCGCAGGGTTGCATCCTTCTCGCCCAGGATCCGACCATCTCTTAGTAGGCGAGTGACCGCTGAGTCAAGGGCCTTCGTGATATCTGGGCCGCGGCGTTTCCACCCGAACAGGCGGGCGACGCGCGTCGTGAGTTCTTCCCAGCCGATCGCCTTTGCGTCCAAGACGAGGCGCTCCAAGGCGAGGTCAAGTTCCTCATGCGGAATGGTCTCGATATGTCTCAGCGTTTCGAGATCGTCACTCGGCGTACGGACTTGCTCCAGCTGCCGTTCCGGGACTCTGATGACACCCTGCCGATCGACCAAGATCCTCCCGGCGAGGCGCAGGTCCTTCAGCGCTCCCTCGAACGCGGCCCGAATCCGGCTCTTTGCCCTCTGAACCCCCCACGCCTCTCGAACTCGCAACAGCACGAGTTCATTGACGACGGGACTCTCGACATGCGCCACTTCCTGAATCATTCGCCGCAGGTCCTGGCCAGCCGCGGGCACGTGCATCTCATGATCTCCCCGCGGTGGCACCGGTCGCGAGACCTTGTAACGGATGGTCCACTTAGGAGGAGCATCCAGATCGAGGACGTCGTACACCGTGGCGACTCCCACGGGCGTCGGTGGGGGAGCCACAACTGACTCTGGGCTCGAACGGATTGCCTCTTCAATAGCCGTGCGGAGCCGGACCTCCTGCTCGGCACGGCCCCGGTACCAGGCTGGCCCCCAGATGCGATGGAGTCGCCAACCGAGGCCGGAGAGTATCTCCTGCCGAAGCCGATCGCGATCTCGAGCAGCCCGCGACGAATGGTAGCGCGCGCCGTCGCACTCAACGCCGAGGGCAAAGCTTCCAGGGCGCTCGGGATGCCGCACCGCCATGTCGAGCCGGTAGCCCGCACAACCCAGTTGAAGGACAACGTCGTATCCCCAGGATCGAATGAGCCTCGCCACTTCTTCCTCGAATGGGCTTTCGGCGTCTCCCAATCCGGACGAGTCCAAAGCCAGGGCCTGGACCTTGGCTTCCTTCCGTTCGGCATAGTCCAGGTACCGCTTGAGGTGTCGAACACCTTCGCTTGCTAGCTCTGCCACGAAGTCCGCGGCCACAACGGACGAAACGACCTCCACGCGTTTTCGCGCCCTTGTGACCGCGACATTCAGGCGGCGTTCGCCGCCCTTCTTCGTGATTGGTCCCAACTGCAGAGTGAACTTCCCGTTTTCGTCGCGCCCGTATCCGACGCTGAAGATCATGATGTCCCGCTCGTCGCCCTGAACGCTCTCCAGGTTCTTGACGAAGAAGCCGTGTAGCCGACCCTCAGGGAGGCGAAGGTTCGGTGTCAGCTGAACCCTCCGTTCGACCTCTTGCTCAACCGCTTCCGCCTGCGCCTCAGAGAACGCCACAACGCCGATACTCGCGTAGGGATTCCGCGCAAGATGAAACATGACTCGGTCCGCTACGACGCGTGCTTCTATCGGGTTGTCGCGCGCCCCGCCCCGCCTGTAGACGCCGGTAGGAACGTGGAACAGCTCGACGCCAAGATCCGTCCCAGACTCCTGTGCCCCCGGGAACGTGAGGAGCTTCCCGTTGTAGAACGAGTAGTTCGAGAAGGTAATGAGATCTTCGTGCTGACTGCGGTAGTGCCAGCGGAGACTGATCGTAGGAAAGCTGGCCGACGCTTTGCACAGGTCAAGGACAGACTCGAAGTCCTCGATTTGATCCTCTTCCCATTCGTCACCTCCGTCGTTGCTGAGGCTGTCGAAGAAGCTGGTCGGTGGTAGCTGGCGCTGATCGCCCGCCACGATCAACTGAGTTCCTCTATAGATGCAGTTGATCGCATCACTGGGCCGCACCTGTGAGGCCTCGTCGAAGATCACGGCGTCAAACCGGAGAGTCGGCGGGAGAAACTGGCTGACCGTCAGGGGACTCATCATGAAGCAAGGCTTGAGCGCCGTCGCTACGACCTGAGTCTCAGCCAAGAGGTTGCGAATGGGCATGTGCCTTCGCTCCTTTTGAGCCTCGCGCCTGATTATTCCGGCTGCTCCTGCGCTTGTGACCGGCCGCCGCTCGTTGCAGGCGTCGATTACCCGACAAGCGGCTCCCGACACAAGGGCTCTATCGAGCTCCTGAAACTCTCGCACGAGGTGGTCGCGATCTTCGGCTCTGAGACTCTTCAGCCTGGGGTCGCTTCGAAGGACTGAGTCGGACCAGGCTTCCAGGATCGAGCGCTCAAGAGTCTCAGCGACTTCATTGCGCGCCACCCGCTCTCGTATCGCGAAGCCCACGGCCTCCCCGAGGCCAATCTCGCTTAGCGCATTCGCGGCAGTCGAGAACGCCCCCCAGGTGGCGATGGAGTCGATCTCGGCTCGCAGGGCCTGCAAGCGATCGCGAACGCTCGGGAATAGCCCGTCGAGGAGACGTGAGACAACAGCCTGTCTCGCCGAGGCGAATAGGGCAAGGACATCAATCCTGGAGAGTCGCCAGGCTTTGAGCCGTTCCAAAAGGTCCTCGGGCGACTGTCGAAGCTCCAGAATCTGCTTGGCCACCCGACCGTCAACAGCCCCACCAAGGAACGTCCGCAGCTTCTTTGCCCACTCCAGGGCGGCTTCAAGATCACCCAGATCTGTCTCGATGCCGCGGTATCGGTCGCCCAGGAGTTGCGCCGCCTCGACGGCAGAGTCAGCCAATAGAGCTTCTAGCTGTGCCCTGCGCACCCTATGCCGAAGGCCTGTCTCGAAGCGCTCGAGACTCAACTGCACGCCAGCAGGTGCGGTTACAGTCCGCAGATCGAGGGCCAGGGTTTCAACGGCCTCCTTGCTTCGCTCGGTCCAAGCCTCAATCTCATCCGCCGAGTGTCGTTCGAGGCTGGCGGCAAGCTCTTCTCCGAACACGGCAGCAGCCTCGGACCGCCATGAAGCCAGGGACTGGGCCAACCTCGCTGCGACAAGTGAGACGCCGGGGTCAGGGTCTTGTCCGCGGCGGCAGAGTTGAGCTTCAAGCTTGCTCACATTAAGGTCGTTGCCCGCGATAGACAACGCTCGTGAGGCAACGGCGATCGCGGCGTTCACCGCTTCAAAGTCGGTCCGTTCCCGCCTGTAATAGCGCCCGAGGAACGCAGCGTTGGCCTCCTCGGCTGTTTTGAGCGCATTTCTCGCCCTGCTCCACGCCAATGCGTCTCGCAGGCGAGCCAACACGGTCGAGTCGACGCGACCTCCCTTGGTGCACGCCTTCACCTTCGCGCGGTCCCTCCAATGGGCGGGAAGGAGTTTGCGAAGCCCGGTGTGCGCTCTTTCGAATCTCACGCACAACGCCTCAAGGTCAAGATCAAGCACGCTTTCAGTGAAGACCTCAGACAGCCGCTCGCGATACTTGGTCAGATCCTCTAATCGAGTTTGCAGGACCCTTGCGCTCTCCGTGCAGCGCTGCAGCCCGACTGGGTGCAGCCAAGAGGCCTCGGGCGCGTGCCGCGCTGCTGCGAGTTGCCCGAGCTCGGCCAGCTCAGATACGCGAATGAGGGAGACCCGCGCCCCGGGCAGGGCAAAAGCCTCGCCAACTCGCATCGTATCTTGGGCGACTCCCCTTAAGGCGGGGCCAGAGCTGCGGGTGAACGACACCAGCCGGTCAACCTCAATCATCGTCCACCCTGTTGGGGGAGTCCATGACGGGTCTGACCCGAGCAGGAGGCGATAGGTAGAGACAGTGCGGTCGTACGCGGCAGCACTGATCTCCGCCCATCGCAATCCAAAATAGCCCTCAAGTTGAGTTGCGGCCTCCTGTGCCTCCGCAACCTCCCTTCGAAGTGCTGAGGCTCGGTTTTCGCTCTCGGTCAGGGACGCTCCGGTCAGCCAGTGAATCGGAATCTCGCGTTGCTCCTGAAGAATGACGAGCAGCTCGGCATAGCGGTTCATGTCACCAGCGGAGAGCAGCTTCAGCCCCGGGATCCCGGTGTCCATGGCGGCGGCGCCTGCCTCGAGAGCCGAGAGTCGAGACAGTGCGCTGTCGAGCAACTCCAAAATGGTTCGCCGCTGGCCGGCCCCGATGTCTGCTTCCGCAACATCTCGCCAAACAAACGCCTCTCCTTGCTCGGCAGGCGCCCATGCCCTGGCCAACGCCCGAGCCGTTTCCAAGGCATGGACCAAGCGAGCTGCGTTGATACCGCTTGCGGTCACGGTTGCTGGCGGAGCTTGGGGTACTCGATGCAGCTGCGCGACGCGGCCCAGAGTCTGCTGAAGGCTCCTTTGCAGTTCCGGGCGAAGTTCGTTGAGAGCCACTGCGTACTCCGAGAGCTCTTGGCGCCTGGCAATGAGCCGCTGAGTCTTCAATTCATCAAACCGCTGCCCGCTGCGTGGCTTGTTCTCAAGTGCTTTCCCAAGGGCACGTGCGACCTCTCGGCGCGTCGCTCGGTGGCTGTGCAGTGGCAGGACGAAGTCCGCGATGCCGGCTTCTTCGAGGCGCGAGTGAACGACTTCAAGGGCCGCCGCCTTCTCGCTAACGAACAGGACCGTCCGGCCTTGGGTGAGTAGTTCGGCAATAATGTTCGCGATTGTCTGGCTCTTGCCAGTTCCAGGGGGGCCATCAATGACGAAGCTTCGCCCTCCCGTTGCGCTGGCAATACACCGCCTCTGGCTCGCATCCGCGTCCCGGATTGTGGCCACCGTTTCGGGAGGAGCGAGCCTGTCGATATCTTCCTCGGCAGGAATGGAGTAGGAGGACTCGACCTCTGCTCCACCGCCTAGGGCGAGGCCCCGAACTAGCGGATGGGCGGCAATCACGTCCGCATTGTCCAGGAGGTCTCGGTACATGACCTCCTTGTGGAAGGAGAAAAGACCGAGGACGGTTCGGCTAGACAAGGCCCAGCCCTCTCGGCCCTTTATGCGTTTCGTGACCGCCGAAAACAGCTCGTCGAGGCCGCCTTCGTCGATCTCGTCCACGCCGGGAAGGGAAAGACCGAAGTCGTGCTCCAGCTTGACGCTCAACGCGGGGTTCACAGTTGGGTCTTCATCAACCCTCCTCAAGCGAAACGGCCCTCTCACTCCCTCTCGGTCGTGGAAGACCTCAACGGGCACGAGGAGCAATGGACTCTCAACTTGTTCTGGTTGGTCTCCCTCGGCATCGACCCACCTGAGGACGCCGAGCCCCAAGTAGAGGATCCTCAGGCCCTTGTCCATGAACTCTTGCTGGCTTCGGCGCTCGATATTTCGGAGTGAAGACTGGAGGCTTTTTGGGTCCTGGACGGACGTCAGGAGTTCTATGGCGGTGGTGTTCGCCGGGGTGCGGACATCGGGCTGCGTCTCCCCCCACACGGTCCGCGAGGCGTCCGGCGGCTCGTAGAACGCCAAGCCCTTTTCACCGGCGCGCGTGATGGCCTTGAGTAGGTCAGCAGGCTCTGGCTCGACGATGTCGAGGGTCGAGCGCTTTGTCGGGCGAAAGTAAAGCAGCCGGTTTGAGCCGCTGAGATTGATCAGCTCCTTCTGCCACTTTCGCAGTTGCTCCTGAAGTCGCTCCTTCGCGTCCAAGTCCTACCCTCCTGCCCACTCTCGCTATGGCTGCATTCTCGCCTATTCAGAGACCGCTCGTCCCCTTCTGGAGTGACTCGAACGCCGCCGGCGAGGTCAGGAGAGCGTCTGAAGGTCTTGCACCCGCCCCCCGGTATGCCCTCTGCCCAGGTACCCGGCTTAGAAGTTTCGCATCCGGCCGAAGCGATGGTGCTGAGGCGAGTGGCCGACTAGGGCGTAGGGCTCGAAGACAAGGCTGCGCGCAAATCGTCAAAAATCCGGTCCGCACCCCACGCCTGAGCAGCGGTGTAGGCGAACAGCCGCTTCTCCTCACTGGTCAGTTGACGAGGGCACTTGTAGCCCAAGTCGTGCTCGGCCTCTGACCAAGCATGTTGAAACAATGTCTTTATCTGGAGCTCAAAGAACGTCGGCGCGTCTTCCTTCGCAATTCCTTTAGGGAGGACGTCGAGTGGCACCGCCATGATGAAGTGCCTACCGAAGTAGCCAAACTCCGACTCCGAGTCGGGAACAATGTCCTTCGCTTCAATGTGTCGGAAGTACTTGATGAGCGTAGACGCCACCGTTTCCACATCCTTCAGGAAGTAAACCACCACGCGTGCGCCGATCTGGTCCTGGATTTGGACTAATGGTTCGATGTACTTTGGCTGCCCATCCAGCTCTTTCTTGTCTGCCTTCGCCAAAAAGCGGTCGGCATCCTTGGCCCGGGCCGTTACTCGATCAATGTGTTCGCACTCAAGGAGCGTGGTCCTGATCAGACCGCACAGTTCGTCCGCAACAGGAAGAAGTATGGACGTCCGCCGTTGTTCGTAGGTCATACGAAGGTCCGAGGTCACAGCGTCTTCCTCAACTCTTCTCTCACCACGTGCCCCTGCGTCGTGTATCGGACGCCGGAGTCCCCAGCGAGTTCCTCTCTCTGAAAGATCTCGTCGAACCTCTCGCTTTGTCCGATCAGAGTCCCACCGTTGTCCAGCCGCACTGACCGATAGGCGATGTGTCGGTCAAACTCACTTCGATCAAACTGGAATTTGGTTTCCATGAGCTCTGGCCGCCGTAGAGCTGTGCGCAGTAGGTCGACAGCTCCGTCGGAGAGTCCCAGTTGCGAGGCGAGTTCAGCGGGGCTGCTTCGCCGGCCATCTTTGCCCCTCACGAGTTGAGCGGCCGACAGCAATTCGCTGCGAAGTTCGCCGTCAGCGGACTTGATCGCTTCGCGCATCGCGACCGCCAGCCTCCTCGTCCCCGAGCTTGCTGTTGTCTCGAGCTCAGACAGGAGGAAGTCTCGGATCCAATAGTCCGAAAGCTCCTTTGCCCCATTCGCTTGGTTGTCCACCGCGCGGCCCCGCCACATCTCTTGAAGCGATCCCTCGTAAAAAACACACTTGTACGCCTTCGCGTTCTTCATGAAAATGCGCTCAACAAACTCCACATCCAGCGCGTGCCTGCGCTCGTGCGCAATGACCCCTTGGTCTGCTGGAAACCGGGCCACTACAAGACGAGGACCCGATCCGGTAGAGCCACTCGCAAGGAACAAGAGACCGAGGCCGGACCGATGCGTAGTTGCATCGCGAAGCCGGGTTGCGACGGTACGCCCAGTCCCGACGGAGGCCCCTCTCAGGTGCCGGATGAATTCAGTTCGGCAGTCATTCGCCTGGGTACCATCAGGTGTAGGGCGAAAGATGATTTCCGTGTCGCATTCACGCGGTGCGTCGTCAAACAAACGACCCATCATCTGCATCAACTTGTTCCCCGCGGGCACCTCCGTTCCGAGAACATCCTGAACCTCGTCGTCCTGTGGACGGGGTGGGACCAAATAGCTGAACAAGTGTTTGACCGGCATCGATTTGCCCCTCCAAGTGTGTCTGAGACGTTTACCTGCCGGCCCCGGATCTGTCAAACCGTTTGACAGAGCTTGGATCTCCGCCTTGATATCACCAGCGGATGCCGGGCGGGGTCCGACAGGCGTCTGCTAGCCTCTGTCGAGTTGGACGCGGTGGGCCTACCGAAACCGAGCCTCCAGCTTTGAGAGCATCATCGCGACGCGCGTGAACAGCGTGCACGCCGCCGCGAGTCCAGTGCCGGACCCGGCCCCGAGCGCCGAAGCGAGGTCGAGGACCGCGATGCACTCGACGGCACTGCCGCGGGCGATTTCGTAGTGGCGTCGCTTCACGCCGCGCGATGAGGAGCCGAAGCCCTCGGCGATGTTGAGAACCACCGACGACGAAGCGCGGAGCAGCTGATCCTTGAGAATCGCGGTCAGCGTCGCGGCGATGGGAGCACAGGCCCGGCACGCGTCAAGCGATACGCGGTAGACGTCGAAGGATTCGAGCGTCGTAACGACGGCCCGATCCCGGACCCGAACCCGCTCCCGGTCCCGGGATGATTCAGGGGCGCGAGATTCAGACGGATCAAGGGCGGGCGCGACGGCTGCAGCGAAGGCGGGGTTGGCATTCATGATGATCTCCATTCGTTCCGGACCGCGACCATCGCGGCCTCACCCCTGGGCCGCGATGGTTTGGAACCGGCGGATCCACCTTGACGCCAAACCCGCCGTAGCCTGCAGCCGACGTGACGGCCAGTAAGGATCTCCTCAATGACGCGGAATGGCGCAAAGCCGTTCTGCGGAGCGACCTGGGGTAGCACCCCCTCTTGGGGATGGCTGCTCTAAAATCGTCGCCCAGAGGGGACAGTGGCTGCGAAGAAAATCAACGCGAAAGCGCTCGCCAACGCGAGAGAGGCCTACGATGCTGTCTGCTCGCTGAATTCCGGCAAGAATGATGTGGCGGCGTTTCTCGCGAGCTTGCGGCCCCTCGGGCCGGACTTCGTCATCCTTGACTTATGCAATTTCCTTGCGCACGCTGAGGGCCGGGACAAAGGCCATTCACAGAGCCGGATGGAGTCGTTTGCGGGAGCCTTTGTGGATGCGCTTGAGCAGCGTACCGGTGTAGAGATTCCGGGCCCTCTCTTCGTCAAGGATGACGTGGTGAAGCGGATCGCGAGCTTCGTTCAGGCAGCCGGGATCACGGCCGATCCCAGTTCCTTTCTAGCCGCCAAGGAGAACTTCGTGCGATTTCTTCTTGAATGGCTCGACGGGTGCGACTTCATTCTGAAGAACCCTAAGGTGAAGGATTGCCGGATTGTGCGAGACAACGGTGAGGCCTTTGCGGCCTTCCACTTTCAGAACCTCGCTGCTACCGCGGCTGTTCGCCGGGACGGTCCAGGCGCAACGATGATCCTCTTGTTCACGGGCACGGATCGCGAGTTTCGGCCCTTCGTGGTCACCATGACATAGCTTCGCCTTGGCACCTTGAGTCCTGTGCCCGGAGCAACTCATCTTGAGAATCGCGGTTAGCATGATCCGAGGGGCAGGCTGCGCGGTCGTGATGATGGGAACACCGGCACGGCACGCGCGTCAAGCGAGACCCGGTAGACATCGAAGGTCTCGAGCGTTGTAACGACCGGCCCGGTCCGGAATCTGGACCCGATTCCGGACCTGATTCATGCGGCGCGGGACTTAGACCCGTCAGGATCTGTCTCAGTCGCGAGTTCGAGGCGGTCTCAATTGCCCCTTTGCCCGATAGACCGATACTGGTCCGCGACCTCGGGCGGAACTGAGGGCGTGATTCCTACCATCGCGAACCGGAATGAGTCGGGCGCGATGTCCGCTTCCTCCTCCATTGCATGTCTGGCAGCCTGATCCACCAAAAACTTGATGTCGCTGGCAGAGTACC
Source organism: Vicinamibacteria bacterium (assembly GCA_031412915.1). GTDB lineage: Bacteria > Acidobacteriota > Vicinamibacteria > Fen-336 > JAGNNV01 > JAGNNV01. The sequence continues at coordinate 12,422 of JANODX010000053.1, forward strand.
CGTCGAGCTTCTCGGCCAGGGAACTCAGATCTAGGTCTGCTGAGACCGGCCTTGTCCCGAGGTGGAGGGCCAACATCTCTCTTCGAGCCTCCAAGTCTGGAGGCCCAACGTAGATCAATTTGTCCAGTCGGCCCGTGCGTCGGACCGCAGGGTCGATATTCTGTGGCAGGTTCGTCGCGGCGATAACCAGGATCCTCTTCTCAGAGCAGCCGTTCAGCAGGGCCAGGAACTCGTTAACCTCCTCGGCCTTGTACTGCTGGAAACCTCCGAGCTCTCCGCGCGGCGGAACAAACGCCTCAAACTCATCGATGAACATGACGGCGGGCGCCTGCGCGGCGGCCGAATCGAACGCGGTCCGAATTTGTTTCACCGTGTCGTGAATGTAGGGGCTGGCCACATCCCCCGGCGTGATCTCCACGAAATGATGTCCCAACTCCTCAGCGAGTAGGCGAGATATGTAGGTCTTCCCGCAACCGGGCGGACCATAGAGAAGAATGCCATTCGGCAGGGAGAGACCGTAACGCCGGTGGCGCTCGGGGTTGCGAACGTAGTCGACGACCTCGCGCCGGAGCAGTGCCTTAAGACCACGCATGCCAGCGACCTTGTCGAGCCCCCGCCTCGTGCCCGATTGCGACCGAGTCACCCTACGCCCTCCATCAGTGTCCTCGCCGCTTTGGTCCACACCCTCTTGGGCCTCATGTGGCATCGCTGGAGCATCGTGGCCCTCTTTCAATCTGTCGACCTTGGCCAACAGGCTGCCCTCGTACTGGCGATACCACTTGGCTGCCTCCGCAGCGTCTTGAGGAACACCCTGGCCGTTCTCGTACATCAGGCCAAGCCAATGACAGGCATGGCCGTGACCCTGATTTGCGGCTCGGTAAAACCATGTCGCCGCTTCTTGAAGGTCCTCGGGAACTTGGATGCCCCTGTAGTACATCTGGCCGAGGTCGAACTGACGGTAGGCGTTGGCGCCCGGATCCGCCAGGTTTCGGAGGAACTCCGCTGCTCGCGGATCTTCACTCAATGATTCGATGCCGGCAGCGTACAGGACGGCAAGTCGGTCTTGAGCGGACCTCCACTCCTGGTCCGCAGCCTTGCGGTACCAGGCGATCGCCTGCGCCATATCTTCCGGGACGCCGAGGCCGCTCTGATACATGCGTCCAAGGAATTCCTGGGCCTCGGCGTGTCCCTGGTCTGCGGCCTTGCGATACCAAGCAGAAGCGGCCACGTAGTCTTGCGGAGGTCCTCCTCGGCCATGGTCGTAGCCATTGTGGTATTCGTTCCCCAACTGCATCTGTGCTTCCGCGTCCCCTTGTTCCGCAGCCTTGCGAAGCCATGCAGCGGCCTCTGCGTAGTCTGGCGGGACGTCTCGGCGAAACCGGTAGGCCATGGATAGTTCGTACTGAGCATCCGCGTGTCCTTGCTTCGCTGCTTTTAGGAACCAGGCGATTGCCTCCTGGTCGTCTTGCCGAAGACCTACTCCTTCTTTGCTCATCAGCCCAAGGTTGAACTGAGCGCCGGCGTTCCCTTGATCTGCGGCCTTGCGAAACCAGTCGGCGGCCCGCGGATCGTCCTTGGGGATACCGCTGCCGTCGCGAAACATGCAGCCCACCTGGAACTCAGCGTCGGGGTTTCCTTGACCCGCGGCCCTCAGGAACCATCGAAGGGCCTCTGAATGGTCAAGAGGAACGCCGCGGCCGTTGAGGAACAATTCGCCAAGGCTGAACTGAGCGTCGTCGTTTCCTCGTTCCGCGGCTCGACGGTACCAGCGGCTCGCCTCGATGTAGTCCTGGGGGACACCTTGGCCAAGTTCGTAGACGAGGCCCAGGATGGCCTCCCCGCCGAGACTCCCTTGATCTGCGGCCTTCAGGAACAGCGCCGCCGCACGTGCGTGATCCTGCGGAACACCTTCGCCCCTGCGATACTTAAGGCCGAGGCTGAAATCCTCGTGTGCGCTCATGGTGGCCCCAGTCGGCCATACCGAGTTCTTCCCGTCATCGGGGACCGGGCCGTCGGGACGACGTTGACGCTTGGCTGGTTTGTTCCATGTGGAGACTCGCGCAACGCGCTCAGAGAGGGCGGAAGCCCAGAAGCTTAGATCAGGGCGAGGTTGGCTTGTGGTTGCCCGCGCGCCTCGCGACCAGAGGGCGAAATCGCGCTCATCACTCCTTATGCGGCGAGCGCTCAGGAGCTTCCAAGTGGCGGGGGAGTGCTGGGGAATCTGGGGCTGCGGGATTGCGTCCTCGGCTGCCTCCCGATGGTCTCGTCGCATGATGGAGGGTTCGGGCTCGAGGCTGTGTCCACGATTGACAGGTGTCCACGAATCATGGACAATGCTTGTGAATGGACAGAAGTGTTAACGAAAGCCATATTATCCGGACAGCGATTGACAGCGCGCGTCAGTTAGGGGTGAATCTGAGCCTGCGGCAGAAGCCCGCCGCGCGCCAAGTCGCTTCGGGCCCGGATGCGATCATCGTCGCGAAGATCGGCCGGCGGGAGATTGTCTATTCAGCCCAGGTCAAGGCACACGTTCGCCCTCAAATGATTGGGCTGATCGAGCAGCGTCTCGGTCTAGCCGGCAAGAACTCGCTCCTGATCGCGGACTACCTGACTCCGCAGATCGCCGATGAACTTCGGCGCCGTGGCATCCAGTTCTTAGATGCCGCCGGCAACGCCTTCCTGATGGCGCCATCCCTCTATGTCTTCGTGAAGGGCGAGAAGCCGAGCCGAGGACACAACGAGCCGCCGGCGAGTATTCGAGCGTTCGGTTCTACCGGATTGACCGTTGTCTTCGCCATCCTCGCGAAACGGGAACTCCTGGACGCGACCGTGCGGGAACTGGCGCGAGCGACGGGCGTCGCGCACGGCACGGTCGGCTGGGTCATGAACGATCTGCGACAGCTCGGGTTCCTGGTCGAGGTCGAGGGGAGAAGACGCCTGGTCCAGGCTGGGCGGCTTCTTGACCTGTGGACCGAGGCATACATCAGGGCTCTTGCTCCCCGACTTCGTCTGGGTCGCTACCAGGGAGACTTCTCCGGCATCAAGGCGACGTTGCCGGACCTTGGCTCTGCACGAGTCGGCGGCGAGCTCGCGGGTGCGTTGCTCACGCGACACATGCGTCCGCAGAGCGCTTACGTCTACACCGAAGGCATCGACCCTTCGATCGTTCGCCCGTTCGGGCTGAAGGCCGACCCCAATGGAAACGTTGAAGTGCGAAGCCGCTTCTGGAGCTTTGAGACCGAGCCGTCCGGATTCGCACCACCTTTGCTGATCTACGCGGATCTTCTTGCCATCGGGGACCCGCGGTGCCTCGAGATGGCACAGATTGTGCGCAAGGAGCACCTTGATCGACCTGTCGGGCGAAGCTGACCTCCGGCCGCTCGCGGAGATCGTGGCCGCGCTTCGCGACGCGTGCGGCGTCGACTTCCTCCTCGTCGGAGCAACCGCGCGGGATGTGGTGCTTCGTGGTCACGGGATCTCGCCCGCTCGGCTCACGAATGATGTCGACTTCGCCTTTGCGGTTCGCGATTGGGAGGAGTTCGACCAGACTCGGGCACGTCTCGTCGAATCCGGTCGCTTCGTCCAAGGCCGAGACTCCCATCGAATCACCTTCAAGGGAATCCCGGTGGATCTGATTCCTTTCGGGTCCATCGAGGATTCAAGTCGTCACGTAACGTGGCCTCCCGATGCTGCCGTGATGAACGTCATGGGCTTTGAGGAGGCCGACCGCACCACCCAGGGAGTGCTGCTTCCCGATGGCGCTCAGATCAGGGTGCCAGAGGTCGCGTGCCTGCTTGTCATGAAGCTGGCTGCATGGGGCGACAGGAAACAAGACAAGGACGCGACCGATATCCAGCTTCTGGCGTGGCACTACGGTGACATTTCGCAGGAGCGCCTGTTCGGCAAGGAGATGGCGACGTACTCGGAGTTGGGCTTCGACATGGCCCTCGCCGGTGCGCGTCTGCTGGGGCGAGATGCGCGCCGGGCGTTGGAGGGGCCGAAGAGTCGCGAGAGCGCGCAAGCCCTTGAGTCGATTCTCGAACCGGAAGTGGACCTCGACGGCCAGCTCCGCCTTGCGACCAAGATGTCGTCCAACATCGACCAGAGTCGACGACTGCTGGCGGAGATTCTTAGTGGCCTGCGGCAGGCGCAGGCACTGGGGTAGGTCCGAGCGCGGCGGCTTGCGGGAGGACCTGAGGCCGCGAGATTGCTTCCTCGGCCGCTTCACGAAGGCTCGTCGCATGACGGAGGGGGCGGGGTGGTGGTTAGCTTCGGGATTGGACTTGGCTCGCGTGGTCTGAATCTCAGCTCCGGGCCGCCGCCGCGCAAGGGCCACTTTTGATCAATTCGATCATCTACGCCGAACTCGCGGCGGCTTTCGAAAGCGCCGCCGATCTTGACAGGTGGCTCGATCCGGCGGTCTTTCAGCGCCTTTCCCTTCCCTACGCGGCCGGCTGGTTAGGAGCGCAGGCGTTCGTGAAGTACCGGCGGGCGGGCGGCACGGAGAGTTCACCGCTGCCAGACTTCTACATCGGCGCGCATGCTCTGGCGGAGGGCCTGACGCTGGCCACGCGCGACGAGAGCCGATACCGCACCTACTTCCCCGGCCTCAGGCTGATCACGCCTTAGCGGGCGCGTACGTCGAGACCGCGGACGCGCGGGATTCGATTCTCGCGGTCTACGTGATGTCCTGAATCACGAAGCTGTCGGGCGACACGCTCCGCAGCGAGACGACGGCGGCGGTGCAGATCTGGGCGTCCAACACCCCGAGGGTGGGCTACGCGCTCCCGCAAGCGCGACCGCTCGCGCTGCCAGGACTCTCCGGACTTGTGAACGAAGCCCTGGGTCTCGAGGAACCCAAGGATCTCCACCAGATTCTCCGACCCGAACGTCTCATCCGACTCGATGGGCAGCTCGAACGCCGCGCACTTGATGTGCGAAATCAGGATATGCAGGTTGCGGCCCAAGGCCAGGCTTTCGCCTCCCCAAAGGGAGGCTTCGCGCTCGGGATTGATCCGGCCTTCTTCGGCCGAAGCGCCGAAGAAGTACTCGGGATTGCGACCGATGTACTGATTGAGCGGGGTCGAGTTCAAAACCAGCACCGCGGCCGAGGTCGACCCGCGCCGGCCCGACCGCCCCGCCTGCTGCCAGGTGGAGCGCGTAGCCCGGCTTTAGGCAGCGCGAAGCCTGCCTTGGGCACGAAGCGATCCCGCGGCGAGAGTTCCGAAACGATCCCGGCTCTCACCAAGTCCGAGACTCCCTTGAAGCAACGTAATCGTTCGATTACACTACGGTCGTGTTCTCGATCAGACCACTGCCGGAGTTCACGGACTGGCTGAACAAGTTGCCCGATCCAGCAATTCGCGGAGTCGTGGTCGCGAGAATCAAGCGCCTGGAACTCGGCTTGATGGGCGATGTCGTCCCGGTTGGCGAGGGCGTATCTGAGCTTCGCATTCACGCGGGCGCTGGTTGGCGCTTGTATTTCGTCCAGCGTGGCGCTCTGCTGATTGTGCTGTTGGCGGGCGGATCGAAGCGCACACAGAAGACCGACATAAAACGCGCCAAACTGTTGGCGACACTGCTGGACTGACCGAAGGAGGAACCATGACCAAACGTATCAAGGCGGCCGACCTGCCCGAATTCGACGCCGCGCCATATCTCGACAATGAGGCGTCGGTCGCGGCGTACCTCACGGACATTCTGGATGCGAACGATCCGGCGCTCCTCGCCGCCGCCTTGGGTGACATCGCGCGCGCCCGCGGCATGAGTGAAATTGCCAAGGCCTCTGGCCTCACCCGAGAGGCCTTGTACAAGGCGCTTCGTCCCGACGCCCAGCCGCGCTTCGACACGATCGCCAGGGTCTGTGGAGCGCTGGGGGTACGTCTGGTGGCGCAGGCCGTCCATGCGTGAGGCGAAGGCACATCCTGGAATCTGTGAGATGTGCGGGTATTCCGCCACCCGCACGAAGATGAGTGGTCATCTCGCCACCTGCGCGCCCGAGCATGACGGGGCGGGACCCGCCGACGACATCATGCGCCTTCAGGTCGAGGCCGGTGGAGCCCCTGAATATTGGCTTCAGGTCGAGGTGCGCGCAACCGCCAGCCTTGCCCAACTGGACGGGCTCCTGCGGAGCACGTGGCTTGAATGCTGCGGCCACCTGAGCGCTTTTCGACTCGGCCGGTCCGAACTCAGCAAGCGGACCATCGTGGGTGAACTGCCGCCCAAGGGCAGGGCCTTCGACTACGAATACGATTTCGGCTCGACCACGTCGCTAAACGGGCGCGTTGTTGGTCGGCGCTACGGTTCGCTCGGACGACGTGCGGTCCGCCTCCTTGCACGAAATGCGCCGCTCCCGTGGACATGCTCCGGTTGCGAGGCTTCTGCCGTGGTCGTTTGCCCTCAGTGTGCGGGTGAACACCCGAGCGTCTTCTGCGCGACGCACGGCCGATTGCATCCCTGCTCGGAGGACATCGGACTTCTGCCCCTCGTCAATTCACCCCGGACGGGTGTGTGCGGGTACACCGGTTAGGGCCAGGGAGCGACGTCTCCTTGTGATCGCGTCGGGACTACCGGCTTCCCAATCCCTCGAGGAGCTTGATCGCCTTGGCAGGGCTGCCCCGTTTCCGTCTCGTCAGGAAACGTGCATGGCGTCGTGATTGGCGAGGGCCACGGTGGCGAGTTCGTCCACGAGTCGGTTGACGCTGATCTTCCTTCTCTGCGCCAGGGCGCGGAGCCGTTCGTGTTTGTCTTCTGGAAGTCTGATGGGGGAGCGCGAAGCCTGCCATTGGGGCACGAAGCGATCCCGCGTTCGCCCGAACCCGATCCAGAACCCGAACCCGTTACCGTTCGAGACTCAGTTTTCGCGGCGCCCTTCGCCGCGGTGTCTCGCTAACGGTCGTGGGGGTGTAGTCAACCAGGCTCTTCACGACAGAGCCGCGCGCGGTGGCATCGCGGTACCGTTCCAGGAGACTGCGGCGTATGCCGGGACCGAGGCCGATGTTGTACCTGCTGATCAAGCCGTCATGGACGATCACGCCCTCGAAGGGCAGGAGCACCGCCTTGACCATCAGGGGTGGCGCAATCGGCAGGCCTTCTTCGAAGGTGCTGTAGAGGCCCAGCACGGCGAACGCGTTGGCGTCATCGAGGAAGATCGTGTGCCGCAGGTAGTGCTTCCACACAAAAAACGTGTCCGCCCGCCGGTGTCGAAAGCCCGCCGCGATGGCGAGCAGATCGGGGGCGAGGGCTGCCGGGTTCATCGCGACGAAGCGCGCGAGGAGAGACTCGTCGCTCCAGAGGACATCGCGGATCTGCACCGCGTCTTCAGCGCCGATCGCGCCTTCGGGGCCTCGGGCGAGGTTGGGCACGATGTTCCGTTCGTCGTTGACCCAGGTGAGAAGCGGCCTCCAGACTTGGTAGAAGCGCGCAGCGTTTTCATCCGTGAGTCTCATCGCCCGCGTGAATCGCGTTGCGGGTTGAGGCGATCGTCTCTCATCTGCTCAAGCTCCGCCTTTAGCGGCGCCCAGTACTTTGCATCGGCCTGGCGCTCGGCCCATTCTTCGGCTTTCAAGGCGGCCTCCAGCCTGGCTTCCCGGCCCGGTTTCGCATAGGCCAAGAGAGGCCGCCTTCGTGTTTGTGTTCGACAGAGGGAAGGCCACTTCGTCGCGCATTCCACGATCAACTCCGGCGTTCGGAGTTCGCGCAGCCAGAACCTCGCTTGAGCGGCACTCGCCGTCTCGCGGTTCTGGAAGTAATGAGCCTCGAGGAGTCGGCGCACCATGGGCCATCCTTGTCGCGCTGCGTCTTCTTGGCGGCGACAAGATCGGGCAGGGCCATCACCTCGCATTGGATGCCGTCAGCGAGTTCCATGCTCGTACGTCGCGCCCAGAGCTTAGGAAAGGGAGCGACGCCCCTCATCTTCGTCAT